>JAHELO010000026.1:0-3817 GCA_024644145.1 Christiangramia sp. | reverse complement strand
GTATGCGCGCAGCATAGCAGTTCCAAAATTCTTAAAAACCTGAACTTTGGGTTTGTTAGGTAACATTTCAGAAACCTTTTTTGCCAGTTCTATACCGCTGCCAACAGCTACAATATCGATATCTATAGGATTGCCTCGTTCAAGAATATGATCTCTTACAAAGCCGCCAATTACATAGGCGTCTACAGATAACTCATCTGCAGCTGCTGATATTACATTAAAAATTTTATGGTCTAAAGCTTTCCTGTAATTGTGGTATTTCGGCATCTGTTATTTGCGTATCACACTCACCTGGCCGTCGTTGCTTAATTTGATAATAGCAGAAGGTCTTGGTGATTTTTTTGAACGCTGCAAATTTACTACATAGTCCACACCTTTTAAAATTTGCGGGCTTATTTGATCGAATGATTGTGGAGTTGGTTCCCCGCTGATATTTGCAGATGTAGAAACCAGAGGGCGCTTGAATTTTTTAATAAGATCTGAGCAAAAAGTTTCTCTAACCACCCTTATACCCAGGGTGTCATCTGCACCCACAAGATTTTCGGCTATTCTGATGGGTTTATCATAGATTACTGTGGTAGGTTTTTTGGCATATTTTAAAATATCATAGGCCATTTCTGGAACTTCTTCTACATATTGTTCCAGCATCTTAAAATTGGAAACCAGGCAAATAAGGGCTTTAGATTCTTCCCTTTTCTTTAATTTATATACTTTTTCAACAGCCTCGGCATTCGTTGCGTCACAACCAATACCCCACACCGTATCTGTAGGATATAAGATAATACCCCCTTTTTTAATAACATCCAGACAATTTCTAATTTCCTGTTCCATTCTTTCCATAAAGCACTTTTTTATACTCTGCTAAGGTTTGCTCAGCCATTTTTCTTGTAGTGAAATTTTCAATAAGCTTACGATAAGACAATTCAGCAAAATTTTTCATCAAATCCTTATCACTCGACAAAGCTATCAATTTATCTGCTAATCTTTGCGGTTCAAATGGATTGGTTAACAGCCCATTTACCCCATCCTCGATTACTTCAGGAATTCCACCCACATTGGTACTAATCACCGGTACTTTATGATAGAAGCTTTCGTAGATGAATTGGGGGATTCCCTCGCTTTGTGAGGTAATTAATGATATGTTGAATTGTGGTATCATCCGGGCGGCATCGGGTACGAATCCCATAAAACTCACATGATTATTTAGCCCGGAATTTTTTATCTTCTGTTCATATTTTGAAGACCTATCGGTATAACTTCCAATTTGTACAAAATGGAACCGGGTATCTTTTTTTACGTTGATAATATAATCGATGAGCTTTACCCAGGTTTCCAGATTCTTTGCCCGTATATGATTAGCGATGGTGCCAATAACGATTTTATTTAAAGGTATGTTCAGGTTTTGTCTCAGGTTGAAAGAATTATTAGCACTTTTTGCCAGAGAAGTGCCATGATAGATTGTTTTTAGTTTCGCAGGGTATGCTATCTGGTTTGAGGTAACCTCCATGGTTTTCTTTGAGACACATAAAATCTTTCGGATCTGGGGGTGATTATATTTATAAAGAGTTCTTTTCCTGTTCTTTATAGGGAATGATGTCTTTTTACTTAATATAAAAGGGGGTAATTTTCCCAGTTTTGTAGCCATAACTGCCAACGCCAGGGCAGTAGAATCATGTATATGGATAAGGTCTATTTGATATTTTTTAATCAGTTTCAAGATCTTTGCTACATATCGAAGATCTAATTTTATGAGCATTGGGGCGGTTTCAACCGTTAGATCACTATGCTTAATTTTTTTATGAAACGCTCCATTTTCTACACATAGTATTATATTCACAATACCATTCTCAATTTCACTGAGTTCATTGCAAAGGTTCTCAATATGATTCTCGCCTCCGCCCCAGTTCCGGACAGCAGAGAGATGTAATATTCTGAACTTTTTATTCAATTTTTCTTTCGAATTTTAAATGGCAAACTTAAGATAATCCAAAACTTCAGGCTTAACTTGTAATAATTATCTTTGCTTCAAATGTAAATTATATATGACCGTATTACATATTTCCGGAGCACGATCATGGGGAGGTAATGAGCAGCAGCTAGTAGATGTTATTCCGGAACTGGAAAGATTAGGCGTTAATAATATAATTTTTGGCATAGCCGGAAGTCCATTGCATACAAGACTTAGGAAAGAAAATGTATCCTTCATAAGCAGTAAAGAAGCTAAAATACATAAAGGCAAAAACTTTAAATTTTTAAAGGCAATAGTAAGGGAATACCGGCCTGCTCTAATTCATTTACATACTAGTGATGCGGTGACCTTATATGTAATTTCAGATATCTTATTCCGGTTAAAAGTTCCGGCCGTTCTTTCCAAGAAGGGGATAGGCAGTAGTATGAGCTTTTTAAGTATTTATAAATACAATTACCACGGGATTAAAAAGATTATTGGAGTATCTAACGCAGTAAAAAAAGACCTTGAAAAGAACGTCATCAAACCTAAAAATCATCACAAGCTTACGGTGGTATATGATGGGGTTAACCTAAATCGTACTAAATTGGTGAGAAAAGAGAAACTGAGGGATATATTTAATATAGATGATGATCATTTTATTATTGGTAATATAGCAAACCATGTAAAAGCTAAAGATTTGGGAGTGCTGATTGAGATGATGAATTATCTGGTCAATAAACTTTCGATCAAAAATGTTCACCTGGTTCAAATGGGAGAATTTTCAGGCCTTACAGAAAGTTTAAAATCAAAAGTTAATGATTATGCCTTAAATGGATTTGTTTCCTTTGGCGGGTTCCAAAAGAATGCTGTAGATTTTATTCCTCAATTTAATGTATATGTAATGAGTTCAGAAAGGGAAGGTCTGCCTATTACCATTTTCGAATCCTTTTATAAAAAAACACCTGTGGTTTCTACCATGGCTGGAGGAATACCAGAAGCCATCGTGGATAGTCAAAATGGATTCTTGGTAGAGAAAAAAGATTATAAGGCTCTTGCCGAAAAAGTGCAACGCCTGTTAAATGATCAGGAGCTTGCTGATGTTTTTACTACACGATCTAATAAGATTTTTTATGAAAGATTTATTGCCAGTGTTACTGCCGAAAATACTTTGAAGGTTTATAACGATGTTATAAAATGAAAAAAAACAGTCTTATTATTTCAACATATAACTGGCCAGAAGCTCTTGACCTGGTTTTAAAAAGTGCTAAAAAGCAATCTGTAAATCCTACAGAAATTATAATTGCCGATGATGGTTCGACGAATGAAACCGCGGAAATAATAAAGCATTATAAGAATAAAGGATTGAACATCTTCCATGTCTGGCAGGAGGATCTTGGTTTTAGAAAGGCAGCGGTCCTGAATAAGGCTATATCATCAGCTTCTACAGATTACATAATTCAAGTAGACGGTGATTGTATTATGCATGAAAATTTTATTAGGGACCATATAGTAAATGCTGAGAAAGGTAAATTCCTTTTCGGAAGTAGGGTGAATATCAAAAAAGAACGAGTTTCAGAGATCCTTAAAACAGGTAAAATCAAATTTTCATTTCTGTCTCCGGCAATCAATAAGAGAACCCGGAATATTTATGCTCCTTTATTTCGGCGTTTTTATAATGACACCCAAATCCTGTCAGGGAAAGTAAGAGGGTGTAATATTTCGTACTGGAGAAATGATTTTTTAACGATTAACGGTTATAACGAAGATTTCGAAGGCTGGGGAAAGGAAGATTCAGAAATGGTAGCGCGGTTAATAAATAAAGGAATTGTAGGTAAAAGGTTGCGCTTTAACGGGATTATATACCAT
>JAHELO010000347.1 GCA_024644145.1 Christiangramia sp. | reverse complement strand
CTTTAAAAATATAAAAATGGAATCGTTAGTTAAATACGTTCAGGACGAATTCGTAGAAAGAAAAGATCTACCGGAATTTGCAGCAGGAGACACTATCACTGTTTATTACGAAATTAAAGAGGGACAGAAGACAAGAACTCAGTTCTTCAGAGGTGTGGTAATCCAGAAAAGAGGAACAGGATCTTCTCAAACTTTCACCATTAGAAAGATGAGTGGTACTGTAGGTGTGGAAAGAATTTTCCCGGTTAACCTTCCTGCAATCCAGAAAATTGAGATCAATAAGAAAGGTAAAGTTAGAAGAGCAAGAATTTTCTACTTTAGAGGTCTTACTGGTAAGAAAGCTCGTATTAAAGAAGCGATTAGAAAATCATAATTCTTTAATTAGATCATATCAAAAAAGCTCCGGAAATCCGGAGCTTTTTTTTTGGATAAAATTGCAAAATATCCATTATTTAAAATGTTAAATACTTTTACTTAAAAAAGCATTATAGGTATATTTATAAATGAAAATTCGGCGGAATTAAAATGACAAAAGAATTTTTAGTTAGTACGATTTTCCCGTAAAGCAAGTTCTTTACATTCGTTTTTATTTTCTATATCAAATCTTATATTTTGCATTGGCAAAATTAGTTTGAAGGGTAAAGACAAAACTGATTTGATTTTAAATCCTTTAAAATTAAGTCTAATTGGAACAGCATACACAGGAAAGCTTAAAACGCTTCTTATCATCAAGTGATATCATGTTGTTTTCAATTGAAGCCATTTCATTTTAGCTATTAAGATGAAATGGCTTTTTTATTACATTATTTATGATTTCTTAACAAGTCCCACCCCCTCTAAACCTAGGATAAAAGCCGTAAATACTGTATATTGCGCGTATGATAACACCCTGGTATTTCCCGGGGTTTTCTTTGAATATATTGCAACCAAAAACATAAAAAATGTCACAGAAAGAAAAAATAATTTATACTAAAACAGATGAGGCTCCCATGTTGGCCACTTATTCGTTCCTGCCAATTATAGAAGCTTTCACTAAAGCCGCAGGCGTAAGCCTTGAAACCCGTGATATTTCTTTAGCCGGTAGAATTTTATCTCAATTTCCAGATTTTTTAAAGGAAGATCAAAAAGTATCAGATGATCTTGCAGAGCTGGGAGAACTTGCAAAAAAACCGGAAGCCAACATCATTAAACTCCCAAACATTAGTGCTTCTATACCACAGCTTAAGAACGCTATCTCAGAATTACAATCTAAAGGATTTGCAATTCCAGATTATCCAGACGAACCTTCCAATGATAAAGAAAAAGAGATCCAGGCTCGCTATGATAAGATAAAAGGTAGTGCGGTGAATCCTGTACTTCGTGAAGGAAATTCTGATAGGCGTGCCCCAAAAGCAGTTAAAAACTTTGCTAAAAAGAACCCTCATCGTATGGGAGAATGGAGTTCAGAATCCAAAACTCATGTGGCAACCATGAGCGAGGGTGATTTTAGATCTAATGAGAAATCACTTACTCTGGAAAATGAAGATACTCTTAAAATTGAATTCACATCAGAAGCCGGAGAGAAGAAAACCCTAAAGGACAACCTTAAAGTTCTTAAAGGTGAAGTTGTAGATGCATCTGTAATGAGCAAAAAAGCCTTGCTGGACTTTCTTCGTAGAGAAGTGAAGGACGCTAAGGATAAAGATGTTTTGTTTTCGCTTCATATGAAAGCAACCATGATGAAGGTTTCAGACCCTATTATCTTTGGTCATGCTGTAGAGGTCTTTTTTGAAGATGTATTCGAAAAATATGGGGAAGATCTTGAAAAAGCCGGTGCTGATCCAAACAGCGGACTTGGGGATGTATTAAATGCAATTGAAAGCCTGCCTGCTGACAAAAGGGATGAAATCAAATCGGCGATCAATAAAGACCTTAAAGATGGGCCAGATATTGCGATGGTAAATTCAGACGAAGGCATCACTAATTTACATGTACCAAGTGATATTATTATAGACGCGTCTATGCCTGCAATGATCAGGACCTCTGGACAAATGTGGAATGCTGAAGGTAAGACTCAAGATACTAAAGCGGTAATACCAGACAGCAGTTATGCAGGCTTATATCAGGCAACAATAGACTTCTGTAAGGAACACGGGGCTTTTGACCCTACCACCATGGGTACAGTACCAAACGTAGGCCTTATGGCTCAGAAAGCTGAAGAATATGGATCTCATGATAAGACTTTTGAGATTTCCGGGAATGGAACTGTAAAGGTTCTTAATTCAAAAGGCGAGGCCATTCTGGAGCATAATGTTGAAAAAGGTGATATCTGGAGAATGTGTCAGGTTAAAGATGCACCAATACAAGACTGGATCAAGTTAGCCATTTCCAGAGCACAGGCTACTAAAATGCCAGCGGTTTTCTGGCTGGATAAGAACAGAGCTCATGATGCTCAACTGATTGAAAAAGTAAATAAATATTTACCAGATCATAATACAGAAGGTTTGGAGATCAAGATCATGGCGCCGACTGAAGCTACTAAATATACTCTGGAAAGAGTGAAGGCTGGACAGGACACTATTTCTGTAACTGGAAATGTATTAAGAGATTATCTAACAGACCTCTTCCCTATTTTAGAATTAGGTACAAGTGCGAAGATGCTTTCTATTGTTCCATTAATGAATGGTGGTGGTTTATTTGAAACCGGTGCCGGTGGATCTGCAC
>JAHELO010000025.1 GCA_024644145.1 Christiangramia sp. | reverse complement strand
AATGACAAAAAAGAAAATTAAAATGAATAGAAATTTCATAAAAATCTAAAGAAACCGATCTTTTAACTGATCAAATTGATAGGTATTAAACCATTTTTGTTCATTAGCTTCATCACCAATTTTATAGATACGATCTATAAATTCACCAGATATACCATTATGAATAACATAATTCACTGCCTGCTCAAAAGACTTAAAAATACTCTTCTGAAAAGCTTCAGTGATGTAATCTTTTCCCTTAGAAAAGCTCTGTGCCACTTCAATATTATAGAACATTAAATCTGCCAGGGCATGAGGCTCCATCCCTAATTTTAAATAATGCTTTATAAATTTATGCGCAACAGATCTTCGCGCTTTTGGCCGCCGCTTATTCGGTGGGAAATATTCTTTTGATATTTTAAATTTGGCCTCTCTTAGTAATTTTTCTTCATCAGGATTGAAAACAAAATTATAATAAACCTTGACATCCTGAAAACGATTATAGAGATCCAGTAATTGTTCTTCCAGATCTTCTTTTTCTAACGATCGAATATATTTTTTGAAATCACGCTTACTCATCTATTCAGCATTTAATTTTTCCAGGTTCTCCTGTAATTTTTCCGAAATATCCAGCAACCATTCCAACTGACCGGTTATTAAATGAGCTTCCTGAAGTTTATACCTCATATGCTTATCTATTTGTTCTTTTCCGGCCTGGATTTCCAAATCTCTTTTGCGTGCAAGTTTATCAAATTTCTGCTGTAAAGATCTACCAGCATCAGAAATTTCAAGATTTTCTTTTTTAATTATCTCTTTCTTCTCAAGAATATTAACGCAGTTTGTAAGGTTAAGGCTAATTCCCCTGGTATAAGTTTCAAAATCTTTGGAAGCGCTGGTAGTAGGATGCGTCCTAATATACGAACCCATGGATGCCAGGGCAGATAAGAAAGTATGATTCAGCCCAACGATCTCATATAATAAGCTTAATTGTTTTTGTTGTGATTTAGGTTCCTGCGTCATACGCTGAAAAGCTACACTTAATGCTCCCAGGTCCAGAAAAGCTCTCTTCCTTGATAATTTATAAGAAACAGGTAAGCCTTCTTTTTCGTGATAGTATTTATCAATTTCTTTAAGATAATCGAGATTCGCGTTAATTGATGTAGCAATAACCTTATTTAAACTTTCAGCTTCCCATTTCGGCCATAGTAAAAAATTCCCGAAACCTGCTAATCCCGCCCCTATTACTGTATCTATAATTCGGTATTGTATCACATTTAATACATCGGGCTGCAACAATGCATATATAAAAATAATGCTCAGGGTTATAAATATGGCCGCAGTGGTATAATTTCTCTGGATCAAAGAAAACGCCAGGGTAAGCGATAAAATTCCTAAAACAGCATATGCCGTAGGGTTCTGGGTAATAAAGACAATGCCTACAGCTATAGCGCCTCCAATTAGTGTTCCCACGATACGTTTGCGCGTACGTTGCTTGGTTAAACCATAATTAGGTCTCATTATAACTACAATAGTTAATAGTATCCAATACGAATTTTGTACAGAAAAATAGGCGCCTACCAAATATCCTATCAGAACTACCAGAGCCAGCCTTAATGAGTGTCTGAAAATAGCCGAGTCAAAGTTTAGATTGCTTAGCAGGGTTTTAAAACTATATTCCTGCGGAGTTAAAAATTTCAGTACTTCCTTATCCTTCACGAAGATTTTTCTTTTGCCTTCTAAATTTTGGAGAATTCGGAATATATTATTGATCTTTTGAGCCTGCTTAGCCTGATAATCAAAAAGATTTCTCAGTAGGATCATATCTTCCCGCCTTTTGCTAACATCTATTCTATTCTTAAATTGGTATAAAGTTTTTTCCAGATATTCTAGAGCTTCTGGAATATTATTGTTTGGTAGCTCAGAATTCTTATGAAGTGCCAGGGCGATCCCCTCTAGCTGTACAGCCATTTTCAAACTGAAGTCTGCAAAGACCTTTAACTCTTCCTGATCCTCTTTAAAGGCATTTCTCATCCTTCTGGAATCAATAGGATTGGCCATAGCCAATTCCAGCATATCTACCAGATCTATAAAAATCAAAAGCCTCTTTCGGGCATACCCTGAACTTCCCGAAGTCTTTCTCGATGAAATTAGGATCTCCCTCAAACTTTCATGATGCTCATTAAGTTCATTCTGTCTTTCAAAGAGCTTTTTCTGAACAACATCTTCGTTAGTATTTGGCTGGATTAACTGAACCCTAAGTCTTAAATAATCTGCGGTTAATTCCATAGTTTCAGCAAGGAATTGTTCGGTGGCTCTCTCGGGTTTTATTAAGTACCAGGCAACACTCACAGCCAGATACCAGAGGCCTCCCGCACCTATCAATAAGGCTTTCTGCCAGATCTCAATCCCGGATGAAATATTTGCAAAACTTAATACAACCGCCAGCAGGCCTGAAAAAGTAACCAGTGAAGCTCTAAACCCATATACCGAGAGATAAGATATAGAGAACATCATTATTCCCAGCATGGGTATTAAAGACCATAGGCTTATTGCTGAATAACCTGCAATACCATAGGATAACGCTCCTAGTAAGGTTGCGGCGAGGATTCCGTATACTTTATGTTTAAAGCTTCCGGGTACATCGCTGGGAGAGGATAAAAGGCAACCCATAGCAAGGCTTACTCCAATTTCTAAATTACCCAGATTTGAAAAAATTCCGATGGGTACTATAATCGCGATGGTGAGTACAATAGCTTTTGAAAAATCGGTGCTTCTCAAAAATTTCACTAACTCATTCTGATATTTTTTTAATTTTTCGTTCAATTATAGATATTGTTTGAATCCTGAAAATAAAGTTTTCGGGAGAATATTCAGTCTCTTTTTCAAATTATAAGAATATAGAAAAACGGGAGACCAGTTAGTACATATGGTATTTTGTTGATTATAAATAAAAAGGTCCGGAAAAACCGAACCTTATATATATTCTTCAAAGTTAAACTTTCCAGGACGCGGCAGGACCTGGGCCGTCGCTTCTTTTTTTTATTTTTTAGGAGGTCGGGAAGGCCTTACCTCAATTTTACTCGGGAGCGTTCTTGGGTTCATTTTAAGCAAATCCCCTACAAGTTCTCCAATATCTTCAATTTGAATTTTCCAGGCATCTTCCTCACCCGGTTCATTATCATTAAAATAAGTAGCCACAGAACCTGGCATGATAGTGCTAACTTTAACTCCTTTGTCCCGAAGGTCCAGCATCACAGCCTGGGTAAAACCAGTTACTCCAAATTTACTCGCATTATAAGCAGCACCACCTGCAAAGAAATTAGTACCGGCCAGACTTGATATTGTTATAATATAACCTTCAGATTTTTTAAGTGAATCCACGCAGGCTTTAATACTATAAAAGACACCAGAAAGGTTGGTATCTATGGTATCCTGCCAGTCCTGTATAGTAAGATCTTCTACAGAGCCAAAATTACCAATCCCGGCATTCGCGATAAGTACATCTAATCTGCCCCATTTATTCATCAATTTATCTACTGCTTTCTTCTGGCTGTCAAAACTGCGAACATCTGCCTCCAGACCAATGATTTCCCCGTGACCTGATAATTTATCAGCGGCTTTCTCTGCAGAAGCCAGGGACCGGCTTGTAACCGCAACTTTATATCCCATCTGCAATAGAGATTTTGCCACCCCGTAACCTATTCCTTTACTACCTCCTGTAACCAGAGCTGTTTTATTTTCTTTACTCATGATATTCTTTTTGAAATTTAAAGCTAATAAACAGCTATATTCCTCTGAAATTAAAAGGTCTAAGATTGTGTTAATTTTAAAGGTTAAATACTTTATAAAACCTTTTAAAACACTTTTATAGAAACGTAAAAAAACTAACTTTGTCAACTGAAAAAATTCCGGTTTGGAATTGAATTTTCACAAGTCCAGTACTAACATCAATTAACTAAGATACCTTGGAAAATATTAAAGCTCAGAAATTACTCAATAAAATTCAGCGTGATCTAATGCGCAACGGAATTATCACAAATACGATCGTTGAGGATCTTAAAGAATTAAGAAAATTTGTGGTTGAGGAGAATATTCCTTTGCTGGCCAAGGTTACCAGGTTAACTTATGAACATATCGCTGAACATGAAGATTTTCTTATTGCGATTCCAGACGATGAGCCAATAGAAGTTGAAGCAGAAGCTGAAGAAACTGAGGTTGTGGAAACCGAAGAAATCACAGGTCAGGAAAGTCTGGAATATATGCTTTCTCTTATGGCAGAGCATTATAACAAGCTTAATGAGATGGAATTAAGGGAATATGTAAAAGCTCTGAAAGAGCACGCCGGAGAAGACTATTAAAATCTGGCTTTTATCGCTGAATACCCTACTTCAATTGAAGAGTTTCTAGAATAAAATAGATCAGAAATTAATGAAAGATAAAGCGAAATCTAAAAAGAAGTCGCGAATACGCCTGTTGCATCAATATTACACTTATACTGGATTTTATTCTTTCGTATGGAATAGTTTGAAAAAAGCAGTACTACCAATTGTATTATTTGTTGGAGCTTTATGGGCAATAGATCACTATCTTCTAGATATTGAGGATATGCTAGTGACTATTACTGAAACCTATGCACCTATTGAAGTTCTTTCTATTTTCTTTTTATCTGAATCTTTACTTGGGCTGGTTCCGCCTGAATTATTTATTGCCTGGGCCAGTAAATCGGTGAGTCCTTTCATTTACCTTTCCCTGCTTGCCACCGCTTCTTATCTAGGTGGTGTGGTTTCTTACTTTATAGGGGTGGGTATTACCAAGATACCAGCAGTTCATGAAGCTATGGAACTTAAGCTTGCTAAACACATTAAAAATACCCGAAAGTGGGGTGGATTTTTAATCATAGTTGGAGCGCTCCTGCCAATCCCTTTTGCCATGACAAGCATTGCTGCAGGGATCATAAAATTTCCTTTTTCAAGTTATCTTATTTTTGGATTACTAAGATTTGCCAGGTTTTACCTTTATGCCTTAGTAATTTTCGAAATGGTTTAACGCTTTCCTTATAATAAATCTAAACTTTTCATAAGGCCCAAGGTATTACCTGACATAAATTTTAAATTGCCCTGTATATAGGTATTAGGAGAGATTTTATCTTAATACCTGGAATATATTAAGGAACCAATTAAAATTTAGATATGTCTTTACTAACAATTATTTTAAACATTTTACTACCACCTTTGGCCGTTTTCATGAAACACGGACTAGGAGTGACATTTTTAATAAGTTTATTATTGACTGCTCTGGGATGGCTGCCGGGAGTTATTCATGCTTTTCTGGTTAACGGCTCCAAATAGAGTAATTTAAATTATTACAGCAAAAAGCCCGGTTTAGACCGGGCTTTTATATTCAGGCAAATATGCCTTAATTTTCTTCTTCTTCCTTTTGCTTCACCACCTTCTGCCATTTCCAGGCACTTTTAAGGGCTTCATCCAGAGACCTGTTTGCCTTCCAGCCTAACTCTTCATTTGCCTTAGTGGTATCTGCGTACGCTGCTGTAATATCCCCTTCTCTTCTTCCCACGATTTTATATGGTAATTTCTGTTCAGAAACTTTCTCAAAAGACCTTATTACTTCCAATACCGAATTCCCTCTTCCAGTACCAAGATTAAAGACCTCGTAATTAGTCTTTTCCTTTCCACTAATAAGTCTTTCCAAAGCTTTTACATGTGCCTCTGCGAGATCCATTACATGAATATAATCTCTTATAGCAGTACCATCTTCTGTAGGATAATCATTTCCAAAAACAGAAAGTTCGTCTCGTTTTCCTATCGCGGTCTGGGTAATAAACGGAATTAGATTTTGAGGGGTGCCTATAGGTAACTCTCCAATTTCAGCTGTAGGATGTGCACCAATAGGGTTAAAATACCTTAGGGCGATAGCTTTAAACTCTCCATTTGTCTTACAGGTGTCCTGAAGGATTTCCTCCCCTATTTGCTTGGTATTTCCATATGGAGACTCTGCTTTCTTTACCGGTGCATTTTCAGTAATGGGTAATTCATCAGCTTGCCCATAAACCGTACATGAAGAACTAAATATAAATCTTGAACTCGCTTTCTTATTCAACTCATGCAACAGATAAACCAGTGTAGAGATATTATTCTCGTAATACAACAAGGGATTTATTACACTCTCTCCAACCGCTTTAGAAGCAGCGAAATGAATAACATCCTCAATATCCGGATAAGTTTCAAAGAAATCCTTGACAGCAGCTTTATCCCTAAGGTCAAGGTTTTCAAATTCAGGGGTCTTACCGGTGATTTGTGTGATCCCTCCCAAAACGTCCAGTGATGAATTGGAAAGATTATCTATGATCACAACTTCATATCCTTCCTGCTGAAGGGCAACCACCGTATGGGAGCCAATAAATCCAAGGCCTCCGGTAACCAATACTCTTTTAGAACTCATATATAAATTTTACTTGCGCAAATTAATAAAAATGACCTTAGGAGTACTGTTTGCTATATTAAAAACCTCTTAAAGGTTCATATTACATCATCATGTTATGTCTTGCGAATCGATTATATTTGCCCAAGTTAATTTTTTTTATATGTCCCTGGAAAACCAAGTCAAGCTGTTTAAATGGATTAGTATTCTGGAAGGAATTTCCTTTCTGCTACTCCTATTCATTGCCATGCCTTTGAAATATATCTTTGAAATGCCAGAAATGGTTAGACAAGTTGGTATGGCTCATGGTATTTTATTTATAGCCTACGTTATAGGAGGTCTACTTTTAATCAGGCCCATGAAATGGAGCCTTACCCAGATTGGAATTATCCTTGGGTGTTCGGTGCTGCCTTTTGGTCCTTTCTATGTAGAAAAGAAATATCTTTAGTCCATGGATATTGAAGAAGGACTGGTTTATCTGATCTGTTTTTTAGAGGAATTTTTTGTTGAGCATGGTATGAATGCCGGTTTCGCTCAGTATTTAAATCTTCTAATCAATCTTGTGGTTTTAACTCTGATCATTCTCGGAATCAATTACCTGATCAAGCATTTCATTATTGAAACCTTTAAGCTTTTCACCAACCAGACCAAAACCACCTTTGATGATTTCCTTATCAAAAGTAATTTCCCTAGGTATGTAGGGCGGTTTCTACCACTTCTGGTTATCTATAAGGTGTTTCCTTTGATTTTTTCAGAGTTCCCAGATGTTCTGGAAATATTCTACAAACTGGTAGATATATATGTGATCATCCTTATCGTTTGGATATGCCGAAGTATATTAAGATCTACCAGGAATTATTTAAAAACCCGTGAAGAATTCAATGACAAGCCATTAGAAAGTTTCAGCCAGATCATAATGATCTTTATCTGGATTATAGGCTTTATGTTCATTTTTTCAAGCTTGTTTAATAAATCTGTTTTGGGATTTGCCATTTCTTTAGGTGCTGCTTCAGCGGTGATCCTATTGATATTTAAAGATACCATCCTGGGATTAGTGGCATCTATCCAGGTATCTGTGAACGACATTGTAAGAATAGGAGACTGGATTACCTTTGAGAAATACGGAGCAGACGGTACAGTTACCGAAATTAACCTGGCTACTGTAAGGGTACAGAACTGGGATAACACTTACACCACCATCCCAACCTACAGTTTAATTTCAGATTCTTTTCAGAACTGGAGAGGTATGCAGGAATCTCCCGGAAGAAGAATTAAAAGGTCCGTTTTAATTAAACAAAATTCTGTGAAATTTCTGGACAAGCAAGATATTGAAAAATTAAAAAGAATAAAGCTTATAGCTCCCTATCTGGAACATAGGCAGTCTGAAATCGATAAATTCAATGAAAATAATGATATCGATAAAAGCTTATTGATAAATGGACGTAATCAAACAAACCTCGGGGTTTTTAGAAAATATGCCGATTCTTACCTAAGAGAACATTCTGCTGTTCATAAGGAAATGTATCTTATAGTAAGACATTTAGCTCCAACAGTAAATGGTATTCCCATGGAAGTACTTTGCTTTAGCAAGGATAAACGCTGGGAAAATTTTGAGTATATTTCAGCAGATATTTTTGACCACTTGATAGCGGCTATTCCCTATTTCGATCTGAAACTATTTGAAGCTCCCTCAGGGGATGATATTCGTAGTTTTCTGGGTGAAAAATCCAACCCTCCATCAAACTAAACTATGAAATTAAAACCTTTTCTCCAGGGCTTCGGTATTCTTGCAGTTGTAATTACCCTTATTCCACTTATCGCTGCCGATTTCTGGTGGATCAGGATGTTTGACTACCCTCATATTCAATTAACTTTATTAACCCTTACAGCCATTGCAGCTTATTTTTTCAGGTTCGAGATCAGGTCCTGGAGAGACTACACATTTATGGCAGTACTGGTGACCTGTTTTATATTTCAATTTGGAAAGATATTTCCCTATACACCCTTTGCAGCATACGATGTTGGTAAACCTACTGAAAAGGTAAATAAGGAAACCGGTCTTTTACTTCTTACCTCTAACGTTCTTCAGAAAAACAACAAGACCGAGCTTCTCATTACTGAGATGAAAAGATTAAAACCAGATGTGGCGGTTTTCACTGAAACAGATTCTAAATGGAAAGATGCCATCGACTCTGGGTTAGGGAATGAATATCCTTATAAGGTTGAGGTTCCGCTAGATAACACGTATGGTATGATCTTATACTCTAAGCTTAAACTGATTAATCCACAGGTTAAATATATTGTAGATGACAGCATTCCGTCTATTCATGCCCACATCCAATTGCGCTCGGGCGATAAGATACAACTACATGCCATACATCCTACTCCACCCATGCCACAGCACAACCCGTCATCGTCTGACAGGGATGCCGAAATGATGAAAATAGCCCTAGAATCTATGGATTCAGAAATTCCGGTTGTGGTTATTGGTGATTTCAACGATGTTGCCTGGTCTCATACAACCAGCTTATTTCAGTCTGTGGGTGAACTATTAGATGTAAGAAAAGGGAGAAGTTTCTATAATTCCTTTAATGCCCGTAGCCCCATAATGCGCTGGTCTTTAGACCATATTTTCGTTTCTGAAGAATTCAGGGTAGAAAAGATCGGTATTGGGAATGATATCCAATCAGATCATTTCCCATTTTATGCACAGTTATATTTACAGCCAGAGCTGGCCAATGAACAGAAACCTACCCCGGCCACAAATGAACAAATAAAAATGGCAAAGGAACAGATTGCAGAGGAAGAAAAGGAGAATTCGGAAAAAGGTCAGAATGGCTCGAGTAATAAATAAATTGCGCTAAACACGGAATATTAGTCCGGCTTGCGTCTACAATATTTTATTTTAACCGGTCCTTTACAAATTCAATTTTGGATTTTCCGTGAGGCTTAGGCTTACCATCCCTGTCCAGTGCCACCATAACGATCTTATCTATCGTTATAATCGTTTCACGCGTCATTTTGTTTCTCACTTCACATTTCAAACTAAGCGAGGCAGTACCAAACTTTAAAACTTCTATGCCAATCTCTATAATATCGCCCTGGTGAGCAGAACTTTTAAAGTCTATCTCACTCATGTATTTAGTTACTGTTTTATGATTTTCTAACTGGACAATGCTGTATAGGGCACATTCCTCATCTATCCATTCCAGTAAACGCCCCCCGAACAGGGTGCCATTCGGGTTCAGGTCTTCTGGTTTTATCCATTTTCTGGTGTGAAATCTCATATTTTTATCTCTAAATTAATTAGAAAAAATCGGTAAATAAAAAGGCTAAGAAAGAATTATCAATTCTGTAAAAAGAAATAATTGAATTAATAAATTATAAAAAAGAGAAGCTCATTTTTACGATTATAGAAATTGCTGGGCAACATTTATGATCTCATCATGGTCAAATGCCAGGTCCATGTTGTGCAATTTTTCCAGTGCGAACCACTTGGCATCTTTAGCATCATCTGCCGGTTTTAACTCTTCTTCACAGAAGATTCGGCTTAAAAAAGCTATGGAAATAGTGTGTCCGCGAGGATCCCTCCCGGGTTTGCCGAAGGCCTGTACCTGTTCCATAGATTTTACCTTAACACCGGTCTCTTCTTCAAGCTCGCGTTTCGCCGCCGCCTCCAGGTCTTCACCTTCATCTACAAAACCGCCGGGAAGCGCCCATTGGTCCTGGAATGGTTCATTTTTACGCTGAACTAACAGCACCTTGAACTTGTTATCTACTTTACAGAATATTACGCAATCTACGGTTACAGATATTTTTTGTTCCATGGTATGTTATCGATTTTAGGGGGTTATTTTATTTTTATTAGGCCCACTATTTAAAATAAACGGTCTTTTTATTCACAAACTCACGTATCCCATCTGCAGATAATTCCCTGCCATATCCTGAGATCTTTGTTCCGCCAAAAGGTAACCTGGGGTCGCTTTTTACAAGTTCATTAATGAATACTGCCCCGTCTTCGAATTCCGGTACTATTTTCTCTGCGAAGTCCATATCTTCAGTAAAAATGGAGACTCCCAGACCAAAATCAGACAAATTAACGAGGTCAACCGCTTCATTATCTTCCTTGAATAAAGTAACGCCAATAGCCGGTCCAAACGTTTCTTCTTTAAACAGGCTCATTTCCGGGGTTACTCCGGTGAGTACTGTTGGTTCCAGATATGCTCGATCTCTTTTACCTCCTAAAACTATTTTCGCACCCGCTTTCACAGAATCCTTGATTTGCTTTTCCAGATC
>JAHELO010000024.1 GCA_024644145.1 Christiangramia sp. | reverse complement strand
AGCTTCGGGTTTTTTATTAATCAGGTTTAAACTTTACTCTTACGAAGAATTGCATTACAATTTTTAATCTATCACAGCTATAATTCTGTTCCTGCAATAATTAATTTCAGGTATTTTATTCTGAGACCAGAATAAGCATTTACCGCTTTTCTGCCCATTTTTATATTTAGCTTCAACAGTTTTTTCGCAAGCTTCATCAATCAATTTTTTTAGCATTGGTATATTTCAATTATATATAAATTTTATAAATATGAGATGTTCAGGTACCCCCAAGATAACATTTGAACTGCTACATATTGATTTTTAACTAATTATGATTTTATATTGAAATGTGATTATACAGTCTCAGTTTTAATTTTACACTATTATTCTTATAGAAAACAGAAGAACTTATTACTTTTGTGCCCATTCTAAATTTGAAGGATAAAATGTATAGAAGTCATACCTGTGGTGAATTAAATGCGCAGCAAATAGGCAATAAAGTAACTCTCTCCGGATGGGTTCAGAAGGTTAGAAATAAAGGATTTATGATCTGGGTAGATCTTCGTGATCGCTATGGATTGACTCAGTTGATTTTTGATGAGGAGCGCTCTTCAAAAGAGCTCATGGAAAAAGCAGGAAGCCTTGCCCGCGAATTTGTTATTCAGGTTGAGGGAACGGTGATTGAAAGAGAATCTAAAAACCCTAACATTCCCACCGGGGAAATAGAGGTACTCGTTGAAAACTTAAGCATATTAAACGAATCCAAAACTCCCCCTTTCACCATAGAGGATGAGACTGATGGTGGGGAAGATCTCAGGATGAAATACAGATACCTGGACATTCGTCGTAACCCGGTGAAAAATAAGCTGATGTTTAGGCACCAGGTAGGAATGAAGGTGAGAAACTATCTTTCCAACGAAGGTTTTATTGAGGTGGAAACTCCCTACCTTATTAAATCTACACCTGAAGGGGCCAGGGATTTCGTGGTGCCAAGTAGAATGAATGAAGGCCAGTTTTATGCCCTGCCACAATCGCCTCAAACTTTTAAGCAATTGTTAATGGTGGGCGGAATGGATAAATATTTTCAGATCGTAAAATGTTTTAGAGATGAAGACCTGAGAGCAGACAGACAGCCGGAATTCACCCAGATAGACTGCGAAATGGCATTTGTTGAGCAGGAAGATATTCTGAATATTTTCGAAGGTCTTACCAGACATCTGCTGAAAGAGGTTAAAGGAGTAGATGTTGCCAAATTTCCAAGAATGACCTATGATGAGGCCATGAGAAAATACGGAAATGACAAGCCAGATATCCGTTTCGGGATGGAGTTCGCTGAACTTGATGAACTTGCTAAAAACAAAGGTTTTAATGTGTTCGACCAGCAGGAGCTGGTAGTTGGAATTGCCGTGCCTGGTGCTGCAGCCTATACTAGAAAGGAAATAGATAAACTTATCTCCTGGGTTAAACGACCTCAGGTTGGAGCCAATGGCCTGGTATGGGCTAAATATAATGAAGATGGAACCCTGAAATCTTCGGTAGATAAATTCTACTCTCAGGAAGACCTGAAGAACTGGGCTGATGCCACAGGAGCCAAACCTGGAGATCTTATTCTTGTTATGGCAGGCGATGCGGCAAAAACCAGAACTCAGTTAAGCGCCTTAAGAATGCATTTAGGAAATGAGCTGGGATTAAGAAAACCAGATGAATTCGCTCCGCTTTGGGTGGTAGATTTCCCGCTTTTGGAATGGGACGAGGAAACCGAAAGGTTCCATGCCATGCACCATCCTTTCACTTCGCCGAAGAAAGAAGATTTTGCACTTCTTGAAAGTGAACCCGGAAAGGTTAGAGCCAATGCATATGACCTGGTATTGAATGGAAACGAAATCGGAGGTGGTTCTATCAGGATCCATGATAAAGAAACCCAGTCTCAGATGTTCAAATATCTTGGATTTACTCCTGAAGAGGCTAAAGAGCAATTTGGATTCCTAATGGATGCATTCCAGTATGGTGCACCTCCACACGGTGGAATAGCCTTCGGTTTTGATCGGCTCGTGGCCATTCTGGGAGGGCAGGAAAGCATTAGAGATTTCATCGCTTTCCCGAAAAATAACGCGGGACGGGATGTAATGATAGATGCTCCTGCAAAACTCGATAATGAGCAACTCAATGAATTGCACCTGCAATTGAAATTATAAAAATAACATCCCGCATATTGCGGGATTTTTTATATTCATAGGCTAAATAGCATCAGGTGGCGAAATTCAGGAAATCCTTATTGCACAGGTTTTTGAACTGGAAATCCAGAAACCTATCCCATCGTCAGTTTTTAATGATCATAAGCGCATTGATAGGCTTTATAGCCGGCATCTGTGCGGTCACTATAAAGAACCTTACCCATTTTATCCAGGTACTCTTAAAAGGTGATACGGTGATTAATTACCATGACGCTTTCTACTTTATATTCCCGGTATTTGGACTCCTGTTAGTTTACCTTATCTTCAAATTTCTTATCAGGAAAAAGGTAGGCCAGGGAATCCCTTCTACTCTCTACGCTATTTCCCGCCAGAAAGGGATCATGAAAAGATTCCAGATGTATTCGTCATTAATCACTGCTCCTATCACTGTTGGGTTTGGAGGATCTGTAGGTCTTGAGGCGCCAACAGTGGCAACCGGGGCATCTATTGGCTCTAATCTGGCGAGATTGTTCCTGTTGAATCAAACCACCCGCACCCTTCTTATTGGTTGTGCAGCGGCCGGAGCCATGTCTTCCATTTTTAATGCACCGGTGGCAGCCATTATTTTTGCAATAGAAGTTTTTAGCCTGGATCTTACCCTGGCCTCCCTCCTGCCCTTGCTCATAGCTTCGGTTTCTGCCGTACTTACCTCCTATTTTTTCTACGGAAGTGAGATCATACTCCCCTTTAAACTGGAAGATGCCTTTACAATTTCTGAAGTTCCTTATTATTTACTTCTTGGAGTGCTAGCGGCGGCAGGTTCCATTTATTTTACCAGAATTCATTTTATGCTAATGAAAATAATGGTTAAAATAAGATCTGATATTTTAAGACTTTTAGTTTCTGGTATCTTATTAGGTTTGTTGATCTATTTTATTCCGCCACTTTACGGAGAAGGATATAGTGTGGTGAACAACCTTCTTCAGGAAAATTATCTGGAAGCCCTCGGCACCAATCTATTTAACGCCTACCTGGATAACATCTGGGTTGTGATCATTTTATTAGCGGGCCTGGTACTGTTCAAAATTATTGCCACCTCTCTTACCTTGAGTGCCGGAGGTGTAGGTGGGATCTTTGCACCGGTGATGTTCATGGGTAGCGCCATGGGCCATGGATTTGCGTTATTACTTAATAATCTGGGCATCTTTAAGCAGCCTATATCGGTGAGTAATTTCACCCTGGTGGGAATGGCCGGACTTATGGCCGGTGTACTTCATGCGCCGTTGACAGCGATTTTCCTTATCGCAGAATTAACCCACGGTTATGAACTTTTTATACCACTTATGATCACGGCAGCCATCTCTTATATGATAACGAGTAAATTTCAACCCCATTCTGTTTATACCATGGAACTGGCTCAGCGTGGAGACCTTTTAACCCATGATAAAGATCAAACCGTACTTACATTGATGAACATTTCCCAGGTGATAGAAAAGAATTTTATACCCCTGGAGATCGATATGAATCTTGGAGATGTGGTACATCAGGGCGTGGTAAAATCGTCGAGAAATATTTTTCCGGTGATCGATGAAAGTCGTAATTTCATGGGAATTATTTTACTGGATGATATTCGTTCTATAATGTTCAAGGAAAAATTATATAATGAAGTGAAAGTGCAGGATATCATGCAGCAGGCACCGGAAATTATAGATATCGAAAATGACAGGATGAAAACTATTATGAAAAAATTTCAGGACAGTAACGCCTGGAATCTTCCTGTAGTTAAAGAAGGAAAATATGTGGGATTCATTTCCAAATCTAAAATGTTAACTGCCTACAGAAAAAAATTAATAGAGGTGACCGTATAGTTCCTTTACTTCGTAAAACTGATTTCTACGCAATAAATTAAAACACACTTTAAATATACCAAACTCAAAAATTAGTGAAGAGATGAAATTATTTATGAAAATATTGGGCATAACAATCCTGATTGCGATCGCGGTAGGTTTTTATTACCGTCTTACAGATGATGTACTTACCGGAGACCGGATTATTGGAATTGCGGTTCTGGCCAGTGCTTTTATTCTTATGCCTGTCTTTCTATATGTAAGATGGAGAGGTAAAAAACTGAAAGACTATACCCTCTCTGAAGACAATTTGAAGAAGATGCGGGAGAATGGTATTGATTGAAGCCTTAACATAAAAAAATCACAAAAAATTCTGATTTTCAGCAGATTCTAAAATATTATCTATTATGTTTGTGCTTTATTAATTATTATTTTTTATGCAAGGCACAGTTAAATTTTTCAATGAATCTAAAGGTTATGGATTCATTACCAACGACGACACCAAAAGAGACATTTTCGTACACATCACTGGTTTAAACGGTGAAACTATCCAGGAAGGCGATAGAGTAGAGTACGAAGAAACAGAAGGAAGAAAAGGAGTGAACGCTACAGAAGTACGCGTGATCGAATAATATATTTTTTCTGAGTAAAAAGTAAAAAGCCGCTATCAAGCGGCTTTTTTATTTATGCATTTTCTTTAAGTGTATTCCCAACACCTTCAAGCATCGTGGTGGTCATTTTCTCCAGGTCAAAATCTGGTTCCCATCCCCAATCTTCTCTGGCCGTAGTATCATCTATACTGGAAGGCCAGGATTCTGCAATGCTCTGTCTAAAATCTGGAGCATAGGAGATTTCAAAATCAGCTATATGCTTCTTTATTTCGTTGGCCAGAACTTCAGGTGTAAAACTGATGGCTGCAAGATTGTATGATGATCTTACCTTAATCTTTTCAGCCGGTGCTTCCATGATATCTATAGTAGCTTTTATCGCATCGTCCATGTACATCATAGGCAGGGCTGCATCTTCAGCAAGAAAACTGGTATACTTAGAATGCTTTAAAGCCTCGTGGAAGATCTCTATTGCATAATCTGTAGTCCCGCCACCAGGAAGCGTTTTATAACTTATAATTCCGGGATAACGAATACTTCTTACATCTACACCAAATTTACGGTGGAAATATTCGCACCATCGTTCCCCGGTTTGTTTACTAATTCCGTAAACAGTAGTAGGTTCCATAATAGTTGTTTGCGGAGTATCATCCTTAGGAGTTGTGGGACCAAATACCGCTATACTCGAAGGCCAGAAAATTTTATCTATAATACCTTCTTTAGCTATATTAAGGATATGAAACAGGGAATCCATATTGAGATCCCAGGCTTTCATAGGTGCTTTCTCTGCAGTTGCACTAAGCATGGCGGCCATTAGGTAAACTACTTTCACCTCATATTCCTTGATCACCTCTCTAATATGGGCATCATCGGTAGCATTGAGGATCTCAAAGGGACCAGACGTCATTAACTCCTCCGCACCTTCTCGTATATCACTGGCTATCACCTGATCGTTTCCATGAATCTCTCTTAACTTTAAGGTAAGCTCAGTCCCTATTTGTCCGCACGCACCAATTATCAAAATCCTTCCGGCCATAAATAATTTTTTTGCAAATATATTTATTTCTATAGAGGAAATCGAAATACAGGTAAATTCTTGCCAAAGTATTAGTATTCTTTCTACAAGTATTTATCTGGGCAGGTTCGCCAAATAATGAATAACTTTGTGAATACATTGATTTTTTTTATGAATAGATATATTATCCTTCTGCTTAGCCTGGTGATTTTTTCCTGCAAAAGCGATAGGGACACAGAAAATACTGCAGCAAATATCATAGATACAAGTTCTTTTCAGAAAAAACTTAAAATAGATACACCAGATTACGCTCTGGAACCAGACGCAAGACAGTATGCACTGAACTGGGTAGAATTTATCACCGCCCAGAATGAGATTAGGAAAATGGAAAAGGCTTCCATAAATGATATTAAGAACAACGCCGGGGCGATCGCCCAGATCATGGAATCTTTGAAAAATTCTGTTCCGGACAGCCTGAGATCTGTAGCTGTCGAAGCCAGGCTGAACGTGGTGAATACTAAAGCGCAGCTTCTACAGCAATACGCCGGAAGACAGGAGCCCATGCCCCAGGATATTAGGCAGACCGCAGAAGAACTACACCTGGAATTCAACAACCTTAAACTTCAAATGAACGAGATCTTCCTGAAAACCCTGGAGGAATTCGAAAAGGAACTGGACGAATTTGAGCTTGAAGAAAGGGAAGCTGACAGTATAACCCGCCCTTTTCAACAAGAATTATAAGTTGTAAATTGACGTAAATTTAAGAAGATGAAAAAATTAGCGTTTGTAAGTCTTATGCTTTCGGGACTTTTTCTAATCCCCGGCCTGAAGGCACAGGTAAAGAATACCGAAGTGAATATCTCTGCCGTAGAAAGGCAAATAAATAAAACCATTGGAAAATGGCATAAGGCTGCTGCCATGGCTAATTTTAACGATTACTTCAATTTAATGACAGACGATGCCGTTTTTATTGGTACCGATCCTACAGAAAACTGGACTTTACCCGAATTCAAGGAATTTTCCAAACCCTATTTTGATGCCGGAAAAGCCTGGAGTTTTTCTACGCTGGAAAGAAACCTGTATGTTCACGAAAACCTGAGAGTTGCATGGTTTGATGAACTTTTGGATACACAGATGGGAATTTGCAGAGGTTCTGGTGTAGTAATGAAAGAAAAAGGAAAGTGGAAAATACATCACTATGTACTTTCTATAGCCATACCTAATGAAGATGTAGATGAGATCACAAAAATGAAGGAACAGTTCGATAAAAAGCTGATCTCTAAATTACGTAGTGATCAAAAGCCCTAATTAACGTGTATCAAGTTTCTTCAATTTCAGCCCTCTCCTAATAATCAGTAATACGAACATGAATATTTATGTTTCATACCGTAAATTGAAATCGGTTTAACCCATCCATCTTTATTGTCAATTTTTTACTTTAGTCACTTTTATATATTAACAATTAATCTATTCAATGAAAAAAATAAACAGAATTCTACTAATGTCTGCTGTAGGTGTTGGTCTTTTTACAGCTTGTAAAGACGACAAACAGGTAGAAGAAAAAAAAGAAATCCATGGCATCAACCTGGCCTATATGGATACTACCACTACCCCACAAGAGGATTTTTTCCGTTATGTTAATGGTGCCTGGCTGGACAGTACAGAGATCCCAAACGACCGATCCAGATGGGGAAGTTTTGACGAACTTAGACAGCGAACAGATGAAGACGCACTGGCGCTTCTTGAAAAGACGGCAAACAGCGACAGCCTGGACGGCACCACAGACCCGGGGAAAGCAGTTTTCCTTTACAAAAGTATCATGGATACCGTTACCAGGAATGAACAGGGAATAAAACCGGTTGAACCATACCTTGCTAAAATTGAAGCTATCCAGTCTAAAGAAGACCTGCAGAAGTATCTGGTTGAAATGAGCGAATATGGCAGTGCGGGATTTTTCTCGTTTGGCGTTGGCGCAGATAGTAAGAACTCTAATATGAACGCTGCTTACCTTAGCCCTTCCGGGCTGGGACTGCCAGAGAGGGATTATTATGTTCTGAACGATACAGATTCCAAGGAAACCAGAAAGAAATACAAAGAATATATTACCAATATGCTTCAGTATATTAACTATTCTGAGGAGGAAGCTAAAAAAGCAGCTGAAAAGATCCTTGCTTTCGAAACCCGGCTGGCTGAACCTCGTTTAGACAAGGTAGAGCGTCGTGATGCAAGGAAAACCTACAATCCAATGAAGGTTGGTGAATTACAGAAGATCACTCCTGCCCTACAATGGAACTCATATTTCGAAGGAATTGGAGCCAAAGACCTTGATACTATAATCGTCTCCCAGCCTGAGTATATGAAGGCCTTGCAGGAAATTCTTGCAGAAAACTCGGTGGAGGACTGGAAAACATATCTTAAATGGGACCTCTTCAACGATGCAGCCCCAATACTTACAACCGAACTGGAAAGAGAATCATGGGAATTTTATAGTAAAACTTTACGGGGTGCTAAAGAACAAAGACCTAGGAATGAAAGGGCTTTAAGCACGATAAATGGAGTTCTTGGTGAAGCTCTTGGAAAATTATATGTTGAAGAACATTTTCCACCACAGGCTAAAGAAACGGCTAAAGAAATGGTGCAAAATATATTAACAGCCTATGAGAACCGAATCAATAATCTTAGCTGGATGAGTGAGGACACCAAGAAAAAAGCACTTGAAAAATTAAGCACTTTCAACGTCAAGATCGGGTATCCAGATAAGTGGAAAGATTACAGCGAGCTGGAGATCCAAAGCCCTGAAGAAGGTGGATCTTATTTCCAGAATATGCTGAATGCCCAGAAATGGAGAGTAGCTGAGAATATGGCCGATCTTGGAGAACCAGTAGACAAGACAGAATGGTTCATGTCTCCACAAACAGTAAATGCATATTATAACCCAAGATACAACGAGATCGTATTTCCAGCTGCCATCCTACAGCCTCCTTTTTACGATTATAAAGCTGATGCGGCAGTAAATTACGGTGGAATTGGAGCTGTTATAGGCCATGAGGTTTCTCACGGCTTTGACGACAGCGGTGCACGTTTTGATGCTGAGGGAAATTTAAATAACTGGTGGACAGATAAAGACCTGGAGCAGTTTGAGGAACTAGGTAATGAACTCGCTGAACAATACAGCGCTATAGAAGTGTTGGATAGTGTTTATATCAACGGAAAATTCACCCTGGGTGAAAATATTGGAGACCTGGGTGGTGTAAATGCCGCATTTGACGGCCTACAGATTCACCTGGAGGAAAATGGGAATCCAGGAAAGATTGATGGTTTTACGCCTGAACAAAGATTCTTCCTTTCATGGGCTACGGTATGGCGCACTAAAATGCGAGAAGAGGCCTTAAGAAACAGGATTAAAACAGATTCTCATTCTCCTGGAATGTACAGGGCTTACGTACCACTTCAGAACATCGATGCCTGGTATGACGCATTTAAAATTTCAGAAGGTGATGCGATGTACGTAAAACCGGAAAACAGAGTCAAGATCTGGTAATTATACGATACAATTGAAATATAAAGGGCCGGTAATACCGGCCCTTATTCATTTATATAAATTAGAAATACAGGAATGCATCCTGAATGTGCTCTACTTTAAGTCCAGCTTTATTCTTTATGATTGCAATTATATCAAAGCGCACATCTACATCAAGACCAGAATTTTCTACATAGTTATTCATTGCTTTTACCATTTGCTGAATCTGCTTTGGCTTGACAAAATCCTGTGGGTTACCAAATTCCGGGGTGCTGCGGGTTTTTACCTCGGCAGCGATTAGCAGTTTGCCCCGCCGGGCAATGATATCTATTTCAGCTTTTTGAAACCTGTAATTACGCTCCAGGATCTCATATTCCTTTAATAACAGATATTCAGCAGCAATCTCCTCCCCTTTATTTCCAAGTTCATTATGCTGCGCCATGCTTCCTGTATGTTAAATCGCGTAATTAATAATTATAGATCCTACTTTTAAATCCAGAGCCTCTATTTCCTGAGGTGTCGCATCAATGATCCGGTCTCCATAGAATTTATTTGGAGGTGTCCCTTCCGGGCTTAGGAAAACTCTTAGTCCGCTTTTTTCCAGTTTTCCACCATTCCAGTCTACAGCCCCGCTGTAATCCCAGCCAAACCCATAGAAAGAGACCTTCTTTCCATTCAATTTATTCAGGTCTTTATAGCTGGTTCCTATTACAATTCCGGTTTCAGATTTCCATTTTCCTGCCTCAGAAAATCGCAGATCATGAATTCTGGTTCGGTTTTCATCCTGCCAGGTGATATGTAGTTCATCATTGGTCCCGGGATATAATATGGTATAGGGCCTTTTGCTGGTTCCCTCTTCAAACACATCTGTTCCTGTCTCCAGATGAGCATCGGGATAGTTTTTCTCAATATCTGAAGAGGTCATTTTCCCGATATTCTCCACGGTAAATTTGGAACTATTTCCAGCTGTTCCTCTCTTTGTAGTATTACATGCAGTCACAACCAGGACTGCCACGATCACTAATATTTTTCGCATTTCAGTTCAATTTGAAGTAAAATTAGGAAGTTATTGCTCACTGCTTTTCCCTTTTACAAGAATTTAACGCGTAATCGAACGCCTTTGCTTAACTTTACGGCTCTTAAAAAAGGACTTAGAATAATGAACAAAAATCCTCAGAGATTTACGATTACAGCGGCCTTACCATACACCAACGGGCCTATTCATATTGGACATTTAGCCGGCGTATATGTACCGGCAGATATATATTCCCGGTTTTTACGAATGCAGGGGCACGATGTTGCCTTTGTGTGTGGTAGTGATGAGCACGGAGTGCCTATTACCATTAAAGCTAAAAAAGAAGGAGTGAGTCCTCAGGATGTAGTTGATAAATACAACGGGATCATTAAAAAGTCTTTTGAAGATTTCGGTGTAAGCTTTGATAATTATTCCCGGACTTCAGGAAAGATGCATCACGAAACTGCATCGGCATTTTTCAAGAAGATGTATGAAGATGGCAAGTTTATAGAAGAATCTACCGAACAGCTTTATGATGAAGAAGCCCGGCAATTTCTGGCCGACAGGTTTGTAACGGGTAC
>JAHELO010000346.1 GCA_024644145.1 Christiangramia sp. | reverse complement strand
TTACCCTTTACAAATACCTTGAGACACATAAGCCCCACCACATCTGCACTTCCATAAATATATTGCTTAAATTCTTCAACACTTAAATACTCAGACTTATGCAAATCTAATCGCATGCTATCCATAAATGAATTATAAAGATCCTTCTCAATGTTGTATTTATGAACTGTTTCCTGAAAGGAGTTTAAGATAGGATTTAAAGAAATTTTTGCTGCAATGGCTTTATGTAGGTCGGCTTCAAAATCGTTAAACAGGGTTTCTTTGTCGTAGTCCAGAAACGAATCTACGATCTCATCTGCAAATCGCACAAACCCATAAATATTATAAATATCCTGCCTAATAGATGGCGCCAGCATCTTGGTGGCAAGCGAAAAGGAAGTGCTGTATGAATTGGTAACGATTCTACTGCAGGATCTGGAAACGATGTCGAAAATTGATTTCATATTAAATATTTTCATTTTTTTCAATTAAACCTGCCGCCAGTTTTCCTGAGATCAATGAGGGAGGAACTCCCGGTCCTGGTACGGTTAGCTGTCCTGTGAAATATAAATGTTCAACTTTTTTACTTTTGATCTTTGGCCTGAGAAATGCGGTTTGAAACAGCGTGTTTGCCATTCCATAGGCATTTCCTTTGTAAGAATTGTATTCCTTCTTAAAATCATTTACACAGAAGGATTCCTTAAATATAATACTGTTTTTTACTTTTTGTCCGGTAATTTCCTCAAAACGATTCATAACAAGGTCAAAATAATGGGATCTTACCTCTTCTGTATCTTCCAGATCTGGAGCGAGGGGAATGAGAAATATACCTGCTTCTTTACCCGATGGAGCGCATCCATCATCTGTGATAGATGGGAAACTGGCGTAGAACAAAGGTTCTTCTGGCCATTTTGGATCATCATAGATATCCTTTGCATGACCTTCAAAGCTGGTGTCAAAGAATAATGTGTGATGAGAAACATTATTTAATTTTTTATCGAATCCAACATAGAACAGGAGCGAGGAGGGTGCAAAGGTCTTGTTATCCCAGTAGGTCGCAGAGTATTGTCTCAGTTTTTCTGGCAGCAGTTGCTCTGAATGGTGGTAATCTGCACCGGATAGAATAATATCTGCAAAATGCTTGGTGTTATTTACTCTAATGCCGGTTGCTTTCCCGTTCTCAGTAATTATACTTTCTACAGGACTATTTAGGTGAAAGGTTACTCCCAGAGAGGAAGCCAATTCTGCTATTCCTTCTATTACCTTATACATGCCCCCTTTAGGATGCCAGGTGCCAAGACCAAAATCGGCATAGTTCATAAAACTATAAAAGGCCGGGGTGTCACTAGGTTTCGCTCCAAGGAACAGCACAGGGAATTCAAGTATCTGTCTAAGCTTAGGGCTGGAAAACTCCTTGCGAACCTCCTTACTTATGTTAGTAAAGAATCTGCCAAGCCTCATTGCTGTCTCCGGGGTCACCAGTTCAAGAGGAGTTACACCGGGACGATATACCAGGTCCTTAATCGCAATGTTATAATTGTCTGCAGCCTTGTCTATAAATTTTTTAAGCTTGCCAGAACTTCCCGGCTCAACCTGTTCAAAATTTTTATAAATCTCCTCTAAGTTTCCGGGGATGATCATAGAATCATCCCTCCCGAAATAAACTTGATAAGCAGGATCAAGTTTTTCCAGCGTATAATAATCTGAAGGTTTTCTATTAAAATCGGCAAAGAACTTTTCGAAAACATCTGGCATCCAGTACCAGGTTGGACCAATGTCAAAAGTGAAGCCTTCTCTAAGGAGTTGTCTGGCACGACCTCCTAAGGTGCTGTTCTTCTCGAAAACCTCGACCTGGTATCCCGCTTTGGCCAGATAACAGGATGCTGCAAGGGAAGCAAAACCGGAACCAATTATATTTATCTTCTGAGACATTAAAGGGGATTAGAGTGTTTTTATAAAATCAGAAACGGAGCTATATATTTTGATATTTTCAGATAATTCAGTTCTGTTTATTTCACGGGTTCGCTGACCAAAAAGCAGTAGTTCATGATTTTTATCTCTACAAATCTTATCCTTAAAATCATTAATGAAATTTTCAATGTTCGTGTTTACAGGAGAAATTGTTAGATAACTTACGAAAATCAGGTCTTTATGGTTTTCCATAAGATATTCCATATTATCTAAAGGCAGGCTGGGGCCTAAGTATATTGCATTTTTACCTGCATTCAGTAATTCATAATTAAGATAAAGAATACCAATGTCATGAATTTCATTTTCCGGCAGGAATAGTACAAATAATTTTGAATCGGGTAGAGAAGGGTTTTCCTGACGTAAACTGGCGAGATTTAAATATATCTTTTGTTTAATTAACTCTACGATGTAATGTTCATGAATGGGTTTTATCGTATCTGTTTGCCATAGAATTCCTATTTCATCAAGTAGAGGTAGAAAAACATCGTGAAAAACCTCCCTGAAACTTCTTTTATCTACCAGGGAATTATAGGTTTTATGAAATAGCTTTTCATCAAAATTCATCATAGCGAGTTTAAGCGAGTTTTTAGCTCTGTTCTCATCACTTGATGATGCTGAAATGCGGTTAACCAGATCATTGATCTCCTCATCTTTCATTTTGGAGATCCTTGAAATCTTATATCCGTGACTATTTAAAAATGCAATGTTTAATAGCTTCTGAAGATTATCTCCATTATATGTTCGAATATTGGTCTCGGTTCTTTCC
>JAHELO010000345.1 GCA_024644145.1 Christiangramia sp. | reverse complement strand
TTTTTAATCTAAATGATCATGAAAAATCACAGGTATATTGTTAGAACCACGTTATGGCTGGCACGAATATGGGGTAGCCTTATCCTGGCATTCGTACTATACTTTGTGATTATTCATCTAATTGAAGACCAGGGATCCGGCCTTGCAGGACTTACCGAGACCAGGGAACTTATTTCTTTTATTTTTTTCCCTATACTTACCCTTGTTGGCCTGGCCATGGCATACAGGTGGGAAGGCATCGGTGGATTAGTTACTACCACGGCCTTACTGTTCACCATGATCTTCAGCGGGCTACTGGACCTGAAATTTATTCTTTTAATCTTCCCTCCGGGATTATTATACATCGCATACTGGTTTCTTTCCCGGAAAGAAAAGCTTATAGCCAGGCGCATGAAACTGCATTAAAATTATAATAATTCAACCGTATAAATTTCGAACATTTTTCTTCTATGCCTCCCCCTTCGGAATACTAACAAATACGTTTTATATATGGAGAATTATTGTCTTACACATTCATTATAACAAATTGATTTTCAGTATATTTAACACTCTTCAAACTATATAATTGCAAGAAGGCAAATAATAAAGTGTTCAAAAAAATGGAATTCAACCTGGCGGAAAAATTAGCGATCGTAAAATCTATAGACAGAGTGATCCTGGCAGACCAAAAGGTAAGGCAGGCCGAAATGGTTTACCTGGGGCAGTTAATGAAACTCCTGGATTTTGACAGTGAATTTGTAGAGGAAGCACGCAGGTTTAATATCTCCCAGGCGAATTTGATCCTGGCAGAGCTTAGTGAGGCCAAAAGGCATTCCCTGGGTATAATGCTCCACGAAATGGCTTATGCTGATGGTGAAATGGATCCTGAAGAGATCAGGACGCTTTTTACAGTATTCGAAACGGCCGGGATCAAAATTGAGGGTTCAGATAAACAGGCCCTGATTTTCGATATTGCAGATGTCTACTTTAAGTCTTCCCGAAATATAATATACAACCGAGCAAAGGAAACTTCAGAAGAACATAAAGAGAAAAGAGCGGTGAAGATAGAACCACATATTGAGGGAAAAACCGGGTTTACAGTGAGCATCTTTAAACTGAATGGTCTGCTATCTTTCTGGGGATATCAACTTGCCATGCCTCCTATGCATATGCAGGCAGTAAACCTGAATTCTAACAAGAGTTATTTAAAAAGCGTCAATAATAACGGATCTGAAACACCAGGAAATATTAAAGGTCGGCTGCAATATGGATTAAGTATTTTTCATCCAGACCTGGAAATTGAAAAGATCTGCCTGCATCAAATGCATAATAATACAGACATAGAATTTCTGAAATAGCGACTGGCCGGGACCTGGCCTATTACTTTTAATGGAAGGTCAAAAACCCTTCATTGTCAGTTATTTATACTAAATAAAAAAGATTATTTTTTCAGCCCTCAAGACCTACTTGTCTGATTTTCAGCTATATTTAAAACTTATTTCAAATTAAGATGAAGAACATAGCACTTTATGAATTCCGGCATCATCAACAATCACAACTAGGTATCAGGTTTGGATATGACCGGGAGATGATAAATCATATAAAAACACTGGACGGTATCTCATGGAGCAACACTTTTGGATGCTTCTATATACGAGCCAACAGGCAGAATTTCCACAGACTTTTTGCACATTTAAACAACAGGGGTTATTATGTAGATTATTCTGCCATAAATTCTTCTGCACTCCCCGATAGCGATAAGGAAATTATTTTACCTGAAAACGATAGGCCGCAGATCCTGGCATTCAGATCTTATCTTGACGGGAAACGATATAGCGACAGTACGATAGAGACCTATACGGCATTTGTATCTAAATTCCTGAAGTACCATGATTTCAAGGAAAAGTACAGGCTAGCTGATGTAGACAGGTTCGTTGAAAAAGAGATCGCAGCTAAAAAGTATTCAATAAGCTCACACCGGCAGTGCATAAGTGCACTGAAGCATTATTTTGAGCTGACCGAACAGGAAGAGATAGACACTTCTAAACTAAAAAGACCAGATAAAAGTAAATACCTTCCGGGAGTGCTCAGTAAGGAAGAGGTAATAGATCTATTGCGGGCCACCAGGAATTTAAAGCACCGCTGTATTCTTGCTTTGATCTACTCATCGGGTTTGCGAATTGGCGAACTGATAGATCTCAAGCTGGACGATATAGATGTAGACCGCAGGCAGATCCTGATAAGACAGGCAAAAGGCAGGAAAGACCGTTACGTTATGCTGGCGGAGAGTTTTTTACCATTATTCTACAATTACCTGCAATCTTACACTACAAAAATTTATTTTGCTGAAGGTTTATCTCACGGGCAGTATACTGCCTCTGCGGTAAGGAGTTTTTTAAAGGAATCCTGCCGCCGGGCACGGATAAGGAAAAGGGTAACGCCGCACACCTTAAGGCACAGTTATGCCACTCACATGCTGGAGAACGGAATAGATCTAAGGTATATACAGGCGCTGCTTGGGCATTCGCGGCCAGAGACCACAATGATCTATACACATGTTACCCAGCAGGACCTGGCGAAGATACGTAGTCCTTTGGATGAGAGTCTTCGGGATTTGATGGAGCGTTCTAAAAGCGACCCAAACCTACGCTTATCCCGGAACATACTCGACTAAAAGTGTATATTTGGTTGGATATAACACGTTGGGCACAATTGTGATAGTGAGTTTAGTAAAGAAGAATAAATTGACTGAAAAAGAAT
>JAHELO010000344.1 GCA_024644145.1 Christiangramia sp. | reverse complement strand
ACTTCTACTATGGCTGGCAGATAAAGCCAAAGACACGGGTAAAAAGGTTAGTTACAGCAATGCTTTTGTTATAGGCGTTTCCCAGGCAATTGCCATGTTACCGGGAATTTCAAGGAGTGGTGCCACCATTTCCACTTCGGTATTACTTGGAAACGATAAAACCAAAGCTGCCCGATTTTCTTTTTTAATGGTAGTCCCATTAATATTCGGGAAGATCGCCAAAGATGTTTTAAGCGGGGAACTTATGGAAAGCTCAACAGATTTTTCCATACTGGCTATTGGTTTCGCAGCGGCATTTCTAGCAGGTCTGGTGGCTTGTACATGGATGATATCGCTTGTTAAAAGAAGTAAACTTTCATGGTTTGCGATCTATTGTTTTGTAGTGGGACTGGCGGCTATTATTTTTGCATATGCACAATAAGGAATTTACCCTCGAAGAATTTAAAACCGGAGAAGTACTACTTTTTGATAAACCTTTAAACTGGACTTCCTTCCAGCTGGTTAATAAAGTCAGGTGGCTAATACGCAAGAGCTGCAAGATCAAAAAAATAAAGGTTGGACATGCCGGAACTTTAGACCCGCTAGCCAGCGGTTTATTGATCATCTGCACCGGTAAATTCACTAAAACCATTCCCGATTTACAGGGTCAAATAAAAGAATATACCGGAACCTTCACCTTAGGCGCCACCACACCTTCTTTTGATCTTGAAACCGAAATTGACCAGAATTTCCCCATAGACCACATTACCGAAGACCTTTTACAGGCTACAATTCAAAACTTTATTGGAGAAATTGAACAAACACCTCCCGTTTTTTCTGCCCTGAAAAAAGATGGTAAAAGACTTTATGAATATGCCCGGGAAGGCAAGGAAGTTGAAGTAAAGAAAAGAAAGGTGGAAATTTCAGAATTTGAGATCAACACAGATAATTTTCCTGAAATAGGGTTTAGAGTGGTTTGCAGTAAAGGTACCTATATAAGAAGTCTTGCTCATGAATTTGGGCAGGCTGTTAATAGTGGCGCACATTTAACATCATTACGAAGAACCGCCATAGGGGATTACTCCGTAGAAAATGCTATGGATATTGAATATTTCGAAAATTTGCTACCTTCACGAGAGATCAATGAATGATCTCTGGAAATCCTGTTTCTAAATTATACCTTATCCGGACTTCGGAAAAAAGGTAATTTGAGCAGCTTTCTAAATTTAGAATTAATCGACTGACTGGTAATCCATTATGGATTTTTTTGATAAACATAAGGCGCTCATCATCACTACGCTATTATTTGCGTTACTGATGCTGGCACTCTATAATTTCAGACTTTCTTCGAACAACGAGGAAGTTAGTGAAATGCTTGTTCAGCTGGATCAGATAAAGATGTTAGAAGAGGAGAGGGAAAAAGAGACACTGGAAAAAGAGCCACAAACTCCGCGAAGAAATGTTCAGACTCACCAGGCTTATAATCAGGATAAAGAAACCCGGGAAGCCGATTTTAAGAATAAACTCGAAGAGATATTCCAGAAGAACAGTGCCCGCGAGGAAGCCGAAGAAAACGAGCAGACCGAAAGTTCAGAAGGAAATTATGCGGTAAACAAAAAAAATTCTGACGAAAACAAAAAACGCTCAGATGGCGACAACTCAGCTGAAGAGGCTTCGCAAAAATCTGCTGCCTACGATTACAGTTCAATTTCTTTCTCTTTGAAAGGAAGGCGTGCGGTTAAGATCCCTAATCCGGTCTATACCTGCGATATGGCTGGAAAAATAGTTATCAATATCACCGTAGATGCCAATGGATATGTTATAGATTCATCGGTTAACAGGGCCAGCTCTACCTCTACCAACGAATGTTTAACAGACAGGGCTCTGGAATATTCGGCAGGTGCGCGATTCAGCAAGCTTTCCAGTCGTGATGCACAACCAGGAACTATTACTTATCATTTTAGATCTTAAAAATTATGGATAACAAGAACCGATGCGGGTGGTGTGAGGGCGACCCTTTATATGAGGCATATCATGATGAAGAATGGGGTGTTCCTGTATTAGATGACGAACTATTATTTGAATTTCTTACCCTGGAGACCTTCCAGGCGGGATTAAGCTGGATTACCGTTTTGCGTAAGCGTGAAAACTTTAAAAGCGCCTTTGATAATTTTAATTACCGGAAGATTGCTCAATATAAAGAAGACAAGATATCTGAATTAATGAATAATGCTGGCATCATTAGAAATCAGTTAAAGATAAGGGCGGCAGTGACGAATGCACGGGCCTATATGGAAATCCAGAGGGAGTTTGGCAGTTTTAGCAAATACATATGGAGCTTTGTAGATGGCCAGCCCATACAGAATCAATTAGAAGATCATAACAAGGCGCCGGCAACTACTGCAGTAAGTGATAAATTAAGTAAAGACCTTAAGAAACGAGGCTTTAAATTTGTGGGCTCTACCGTTATCTATGCGCATATGCAGGCAACCGGCATGGTGAACGATCATGAAGTGGATTGCTTTAGGTATCACGAAGTAAGGAAGCTTGGAGAAAAGGTTTCTATTTGAGATAATCCAGGAATTCATCTCTGGGGATCTCCTCTGCCCCCATACTTTCCAGATGACTGGTATAGATCTGGCAATCTACAAGTTTTACTCCTTCTTCTTTTAATTTGTGGACCAGCTTAATGAACCCAAATTTTGAGGCGTTGCTGGCTTTAGCAAACATACTTTCACCACAAAAAACCTTTTTATCCCTTAAATAGAT
>JAHELO010000343.1 GCA_024644145.1 Christiangramia sp. | reverse complement strand
GGAGATCAGGGGGATTACCATTTATAACACCCCAACTATAGAAATGGCCGATAGCCTTGCCAAGCTAGATCCTATGGTTAAAGCAGGTCGACTAGCGATTGAAATGCATCCTTGGTGGGCTGCTAAAGGATTTCCACTTCGATAATAACTAAAAAGCACTTTTAAATTGCTCAAGGAAACGCAGGTCGTTCTCACTGAGTAGGCGGATATCTGAAATCTGATGAAGTAAAAGGGCAATTCTGTCGATTCCCATTCCAAAGGCAAAGCCTGAATATTCTTTAGGATCAATCCCGCAATTCTCAAGTACATTAGGATCAACCATCCCGCAGCCCATAATTTCGAGCCAACCGGTTCCTTTGGTCATTCGGTAATCTGTTTCTGTTTCAAGGCCCCAGTAAACATCAACCTCAGCACTTGGTTCTGTAAAGGGAAAATAGGAAGGCCTGAGTCTGATCTTCGACTTCCCGAAAAGCTCGGTAGTGAAGAACTGTAGCGTTTGTTTTAAATCTGCAAAAGAGACATCCTTGTCTATGTATAGGCCTTCTACCTGATGGAAAAAACAATGAGAGCGGGCCGAAATGGCTTCATTTCTATAGACCCTCCCCGGAGATATTGTCCTAATGGGTGGTTTGTTATTTTCCATATATCGTACCTGAACTGAAGAAGTGTGAGTACGGAGCAGGAGGTCAGGATTGGTCTGAATAAAAAAGGTATCCTGCATATCCCTGGCCGGATGGTGTTCCGGCAGATTAAGAGCGGTAAAATTATGCCAATCGTCTTCTATTTCAGGACCCTCTGATACATTGAACCCTATTCTGCTGAAAATATCGATAAATTGATTCTTTACAATGGAGATGGGATGTCTGGACCCTAACTCCAAAGGTTCCCCAGGACGGGTAAGATCACCGTGGATAGACTTTTCCTCTCCTTTTTCCTCTAAGGACTCTTTGAGTAAATCGACTTTCTTGGAAGCGAGTTCTTTGAGTTCATTGATGGTTTTCCCAAATTCTTTTTTCTGATCATTGGGAACATTCTTGAATTCTTTAAAAAATTCATTCAAAAGCCCTTTCTTCCCTAAATATTTTATTCGGAATGCCTCTATCTCCTGAACTGAAGTTGCTGAAAATCCTTCGACCTGGACTATATGTTCTTTTATGGTATCGATCATCATATTCGGCTATAATTCGCAAATTTAAGGGTTTTCCACTATCATGACGGTAATTCTTAAAGCCAATTAAAAAGACTAATATTTCCTAGGCTTCTATTTTCTTGTGGTTATCTCTCACATTTTTCTTGATCCATATCAAACATTCCTCAAAATTATCAAAAATATATTCTTCAGAAATCAGGTCCGGTATGATGTCTACCCGTTCCATCATGTATCGGGGTTGCTTCAATACATCTACAAAGAGAACCCTTATGTCCGATTTACGTAAATCTATAAGGATATCTTCCAACGTATATAACCCGGATTGGTCCATATATTGCATACGGTCCATTCTAATGATGACTGTTGATGCCGTTCTCGGGATTTGATCCGCCAATTGTTGAAATTCACTGGTAGACCCAAAGAACAGCGGTCCTTTAACATGCTTAATAAATACTTCTTCTTCTAAGTTTTTTGGAAAATCTGCTTCATCTTCCCAGCCCTCCTCTTTTACCATAGCCTTTACGTCTGATCTTTCAGCAGTAAGATCACCCATCTTTTTCATAAACATCAAGGAGGCAATCACGAGTCCTACCCCTACTGCATAAACCAGGTTCCAGGTGGAAGACAGTATAAGAACGACAAGCATAATTATAACCTCAGAACTGAACTTTATAAGTCCGAAATTCAAATCTTTTGGCAAGCTGGGAATGGCCTTTAAACCCTTATAATCCATTACACCTATACCCACGGTGACCAAAATTCCGGCAAGAACAGCGGCCGGAATTTGGGAAGCAACAGGCCCCAAGGCCAATAAGATAATTAGCAATAGTATCCCAGCGATCATCCCTGAGAGTTTAGTTTTCCCTCCGGAGTTGATGTTAACTACGGTACGAATAGTGGCTCCTGCTCCCGGAATTCCACCAAATATAGCAGCTATACTGTTTCCGATACCTTGCCCAACCAATTCTTTATTGGGCTTGTGTTTAGTTTTGGTCATGTTATCCGCAACAACCGAAGTCAGAAGGGAGTCAATGGCTCCTAAGAGCGCCAAGGTCAATGCTGTAAAAACATAGGGTGTTAGGGAACTCATTTTGAAATCGCTAAAAATGCTAAGATTGGGTGTAGGGAAACCACTTGGAATCTGCTCTATAGGGCGGTAGTCCAATCCGAAACCATAAGCTACCCCAGAAACAACGATTAAAGCGACCAAAGCACTGGGTATTATAGTCGTAATCCGCTTAAAACCGTAAATGATGAAGATGGTTGAAAGGGCCAATATGAGCTCTAGCCAATTGATATTTTTAAGGGCTTTGGGCAAAACCTTTATAGAACCGATAACGCCTGATGCATCAGTTTTAGCCAGGGTTTGAGCTTCTTTGAGTATATCTTCATCGGTTATGGTGCCGGCTCTTTTAATGGTTTCCTCAAAATCTTCCAGTACCAAAATACCTTCTCCTGCTTCCTCTTTCAGAATATTTTCCAGGATTAGCTCTTCGGCCATTGGCTTAAACTCATTTACAAAATCATCGTCTTCTTTAGGATAATAACCAATCGCAGGTAAAATTTGAGTGACTAAAATAATGACACCGATGGCGGTCATAAAAC
>JAHELO010000342.1 GCA_024644145.1 Christiangramia sp. | reverse complement strand
GATAACGCGATTCTTCTGGATGCCATGAAAGGAATTGATCAGGAAGATTCGGCTTCAAAAAGTTCCGCTGGGAAAGAGGTCAATTATTTTTCTAACCTGAATGAGGCAGATTTAAAAGGCAGGCGTTTTGGTGCAATAAAGCAGTTGTTGAAAGATACTCTTTACCTGAGAGCCGTTAATGATCTTAGGAATGCCGGAGCTGTCGTCGTTGAATTTGAATCTGAAGAAATTGATCTGCCAAATTTTCTTCGCCTATTAAATCTTGATATGAAACAGGACCTTAAGACCTATTTCAGGAAATATGGCGGGAAACTACCTTATAGTGGAGTTCAGGATATTATCTCCTATAATAATGAAGATTCTATTTCACGTTCGCCTTATGGCCAGGCTTTATTCTACGGCATCGTAAAAGATTCCGCTTCAAAAAAGGATTTCTCTGCTATCAAGGATACGTTAAGAATAAACGGTACCCGATTCTTTGAGGTTCCTATTAGGCAACATAACCTGGATGCGGTTCTGTCTATTAATAATTACCATGCAGGATTTGCCGCGGTGGCTAAGTACCCTGCAATTACCGTCCCTATGGGGTATACTCATCAAAATCAGCCAAAGGGGCTTACTTTTATAGGCAAACCATATTCTGAGGAGCAACTATTACAGTTCGCTTATATTTTTGAAAAAACCACCAAAAGAAGAAAAAGCCCGGTTCATTATAATGAGTAGCAATTCTCACAGATATCTCGTTCTTATTTCCAAGATTATTTTCTTTTATAGTCTTTTCTATGTGATCATGAAAATTCTAGCGATGTTTCAGGGGGCATGGGTTATCCCGAATCTTATATTATCTCTGCCTTACCTGGTTTTTGCCATAGTGGGAGGTCTTATGGTCAAAAGAAATTCATATCATTGGGCATATGTAATTGCCGGGGCTATTTTAATAAGTGTTGTTAGATATTACGAGCAACAATGGATGGTCCAACTGCACGAATACTTCGCTTAAATTCTTCATTGTAAAGACTTTCAGGTATATCAAATTTTAGATTGTATCTTTGCACCCGCTTTGATGATTCCTTAGGGAATTATTCTGGCTAAAAAGTTTATAAAGTTTATGAGGACGAAGTCACTAAAGAAGAACAGGATCAACGTAGTAACCCTTGGATGCAGTAAGAATGTATACGATTCAGAGGTTTTGATGGGACAATTGAAGGCGAATGATAAAGATGTTGTACATGAAGAAGATGGGAATATCGTTGTAATAAATACCTGTGGTTTTATTGATAACGCCAAAGAACAGTCTGTTAATACCATCCTGGAATTCGTAGAGAAAAAACAACAGGGTGATGTAGATAAGGTTTTTGTAACCGGTTGCCTGAGTGAAAGGTATAAACCAGACCTTCAGAAGGAAATCCCTGATGTAGACCAGTATTTCGGTACTACTGAACTGCCCGGACTTTTAAAGGCACTGGAGGCAGATTATAAACACGAACTTATTGGGGAACGTCTAACTACCACTCCAAAGAATTACGCATATTTAAAGATAGCGGAAGGTTGTGATCGTCCCTGTTCGTTTTGTGCGATCCCATTGATGCGTGGCGGGCATAAATCCACGCCCATAGAAAATCTGGTTACTGAAGCTGAAAAGCTGGCCGCCAATGGTGTAAAAGAGCTTATTCTTATTGCACAGGATCTTACTTATTATGGTCTGGATCTTTATAAAAAACGTAATCTGGCTGAATTACTGGAAAACCTGGTTAAGGTTGAAGGTATAGAGTGGATAAGGTTGCATTATGCCTTCCCTACAGGGTTTCCTATGGATGTGCTTGAAGTTATGAAGAGAGAACCAAAAGTATGCAACTACCTGGATATACCTCTACAGCATATTTCAGATGACCTTTTAAAATCAATGAGACGGGGAACTACTCATGAAAAAACGACCAGACTTCTGAAGGAATTCAGAAAGACTGTACCCGAAATGGCTATTAGGACCACCCTTATTGTGGGATATCCCGGTGAAACCGAAGCACATTTCCAGGAGTTGAAAGACTGGGTTAAAGAGATGCGATTTGAGCGTTTGGGTTGTTTCACCTATTCCCATGAGGAAAATACACATGCTTATAATCTTGAGGATAATGTCCCTCAGGAAGTAAAACAGGAGAGGGCCAACGAGATCATGGAAATACAATCTCAGATCTCCTGGGAATTGAATCAGCAGAAAATTGGAGAAGTTTTTAAGGTGATTATAGACCGTAAAGAAGGAAATTATTTCGTGGGACGAACAGAATTTGATTCGCCAGATGTAGATAATGAAGTGCTGATAGATGCAACTTCTGTATATCTAAAAACCGGTGATTATTATGATGTTAAGATTACGGAAGCTGCAGATTTTGATCTATATGGTGAACCACTAAATGTGAAGACTGAAAAACCGGTGCGAAAGGAATTAAATATCAAGACCATATAGTATTTATCTTTTCACAGTTTTTTCTATTTTTAAAATTGTATTGATTTTACATCACTTCATGCAAAAAATAGAAAAGAAGCAGAACTTTCACAGGGATAATCTACCATATATTCTTGGTTGTTTCTGGATACTCGCCGGTATTATATCATTCTTACTGGGTAACTCTATACATTTTCTGGGATATGTTATTCTGGGAATTACCGGCATTGGCTTTGGCTATTATTTCCGGAATTCCCGAAAGGAATTTATCGAATGGGATAATAAAAAGATCACTATTAACGATCAGGTAAGCGGACGG
>JAHELO010000341.1 GCA_024644145.1 Christiangramia sp. | reverse complement strand
ATTCATCATTATTTAGACCTGACTGCTGCTGCAACTTTGTATTAGATAATAAAGGATAACCTCATGAAACTTTTCACCTCACAATGCTTATTTACCCTGCTCCTGGTTGCAGCAATGTCTATACAGGCTCAAACCTATAATTTAAACAACCGGGAATCAACTCTATTCATAGAGGGCACTTCGAATATTCATGATTGGAAGATCAATGCTGAAAATATGAGCGGCACCCTTAATCTGGAATTTGATGATGGTGTACTGGAGAGTATAAATCAGCTTGAGATCAACATCGCGACAGAAAGCCTGAAAAGCGGAAAAAGCGGCATGGATAAGAACACCTATAAAGCATTAAAATCCAACAGGTTCAGAAATATTAATTACAGTCATAAAAAAGTAAATGACGTTAAAAAGATCTCAGATAAAAAATACGAATTAAGCACTACGGGAAATCTTGAAATTGCGGGAGTGTCGAGAACGATAGATCTCAATTTCCTTTTAGACCTAACTGGTAAAACACTGTTTATTAATGGAGAACACCTGTTAGATATGAGCGACTACGAGGTAGAACCTCCAACAGCGATGTTCGGGACTATAAAAACAGGCGAAGAGATAGTCATAAAATTTGATGCTCATTTCACTCAATAACAACCAATTAAATAAACTAAAAATGAAAACATTTACTCAATATTTGGTAAGCATATCACTGGCAATATTAGCAATACCAGCCACAGCCCAAAACGATAGAGATTTGGACAATTATAGAAATCCAGATCAAAGAGGCATCAGCCAGTTTGAAGCTCCAAAAGATAGCCTAACAACATTCAACGGAGTTCAGGTAAGAGTAGGAGGCGCATCCACTCTTCAGTTCCAGGCAATAGATCATGAAAATTCTGATAACGAAGCTACGCCACAATTAATAGAAGTGGGGGAAAATTTCAACCTGGCCACCGCCAACCTGGACCTTGATGTAGTACTCTATAGCGGGGTAAGGATGCATTTAAGGACATATCTGTCTTCCCAGCACCATCCAGAAGCCTGGGTTAAGGGAGGATATATTCAAATTGACAAACTGGATTTTATTAGTGAGGGTTATGCCAAAGACCTTATGGATAAACTTCGCATAAAAATTGGACATATGGAAGTTAATTATGGTGATGCGCATTTTAGACGGACAGATAATGCCATGGCCATATATAATCCCTTCGTTGGAAATTACCTCATGGATAGCTTTACAACTGAAGTAGGCGCCGAGGTATATTATTTCTGCGATGGCTGGTTAGGAATGCTGGGTATTACCAACGGCAAACTAAACCAGTCTGTAGAAAATCCAGATACTACAAGTCCCTCTTTTGTAGCCAAGGCTGGATATGATGGTTATGTGAGTGAAGATCTTAGATTTAGATTAACCGGATCTATTTATCATACAGCTCAAGCCAGGACCGCCTATTTATATAGTGGAGATCGCTCCGGATCACGGTATTATAACATTTTTACAGACCTGGATGGTAGCGGAGATGGCTTCAGAGCGGGAAGGATAAACCCTAACCTGAGAAATGAATTAACTGCAATCATGATAAATCCATTTCTGAAATATGCCGGCCTGGAATTCTTTGGTATTTATGAACGGGCACAGGGCAAGGCCGCTTCAGAAAAAGATGAACGCACCTGGAACCATTATGCCGGAGAGCTTTTATATAGATTCGGAGGTGATGACGATCTTTATATAGGTGGACGCTATAGCAGGGCTGAAGGCGAACTCCAGAGCGGTGACGATGTTAACATTAACAGGTTGCAACTGGGTGCGGGCTGGTTCCTTACTAAAAACGTATTGATGAAACTGGAATATGTTCATCAAAAGTATCATGATTATCCGGTTCGAGATATTCATAACGATGGAAAATTTGAAGGCTTCATGGTAGAAGCTGCAATCAGCTTCTAATGTTTTCATGATGAGATCTGGGTGGTTATTTTAGAGTATGATACTCTATGATTTCCACCCAGATTAATTTTAATTATAAATCACTTGTATTATGCTAAACCTATTTCTTCTGGCAAGCTATTTACTTTTAAATACAATCCTGGTACAGGAGAATCTCGGTAGAGTACAAATTCAGCTTCTGCCTTCCAGTGAACTTCTTATCACCGGAAGCACAAACGTTAATAAATTTGCCTGCAATTTCGAGATAGGCCTCATTAGCGAGCCTCGAGCGATCAAATATACTCAGCAAGGCAATGAAGTTAGATTTTCAAACCTCTTCATCTCCCTTAACATACAGGGTTTTAATTGCGGAAATAATCGAATAAATTCAGATTTTCAGGATCTGTTAAGGAGTGAAAAACATCCTGATATAAAGATAATATTGGACAGATTAACTCTCATTTCAGAAGAATATAGCAAAGCATTTATAAAAGTAGAATTAGCGGGAATAGAAAAAGCATTTGATCTACCGGTGCAATTGACCGGGGACAGGTATAAAGGGAAGTTCAGAATGAATATTCGTGATTTTGGTCTGGAACCTCCTAAAAAGGTTTTAGGATTAATTGAAGTAAATGAAATGATCGAAATAAATTTTCAACTGCGAGTATTACACAATTAGAATATTAAGAAATTAAATATCTGCGTTAAAGTTATCCCACTTCTCAAATACCAAGAGTCTTAGGCATGATAGACAAAAATAGGGATCTCCACCGTCATCTTTGCCGAAAAACCATACTCTGAATGAAGGAGGCGTTCGCAAATATTAAGATTCTTTCCAAAAATTAGAATAAGATCATATTTCTTTTGAATA
>JAHELO010000340.1 GCA_024644145.1 Christiangramia sp. | reverse complement strand
TACATTCTAATGCCATGGCTTTTGTATCCAATAGGCTAAAAGATGCCAAGCAGACAGAGTCTGTAACTCCTAAGGATGTGGTGCTATATGGTTTTGGAAGAATAGGCAGACTGGTGGCCCGTGAACTTATGACTAGAACTGGAAAAGGTAACCAGCTTAGATTAAGAGCCGTGGTAACCAGAGGAAAGGTAGACCAGAGCGTACTTGAGAAAAGAGCGTCCTTGTTAAAAAGTGATTCAGTTCATGGCCCCTTCAGCGGGACTGTGAATATAGATGTTGAAAATTCTGCCCTGATTGTGAACGGCACAACGGTTCACATGATCTCTGCAAACCAGCCGGAAGATATAGATTACACAGAGTATGGCATCAACAATGCCCTTATTATAGATAATACCGGTGCTTTCCGCGATAAGGAAGCACTTAGCAGACACCTGGTTTCTAAAGGAGCTTCCAAAGTTTTACTTACCGCGCCAGGAAAAGGAATACCAAATATTGTACATGGGGTAAATCAAAAAGAACATAACCCTGAAGAAATTGATATTTTCTCGGCAGCTTCCTGTACAACGAATGCTATAACACCGGTTCTAAAAGCGGTTCAGGATTCCCTTGGAGTTATCCATGGTCACCTAGAAACCATCCATGCATATACAAACGACCAGAATCTGGTAGATAACATGCATAATAAATATAGAAGAGGCCGCGCAGCGGGACTTAATATGGTGATCACTGAAACCGGAGCCGGGAAGGCCGTTTCTAAAGCCCTGCCAGTCTTTGAAGGAAAACTTACATCTAATGCCATTAGAGTCCCGGTACCAAACGGATCACTGGCTATTTTGAATCTTGAAGTAGAGAAAGAGACCAGCCTGGAAGATGTAAATGCCCTTCTTAAAAAATATGCTTTGGAAGGAGACCTGGTAGAACAGATCCAATACTCTGTAGATAATGAACTGGTATCATCAGATATTATTGGTTCTTCTGCACCTGCCATTTATGACAGTAATGCTACCATAGTTTCTGCCGACGGTAAAAATGTGATACTTTATATATGGTATGATAATGAATATGGATACAGCCATCAGGTTATTAGGCTGGCAAAATATATTGCCAAGGTAAGACGTTTTACCTATTATTAGTATCTATGATTTTTTAAAAAAAAGACCTCGCCATTGGCGGGGTTTTTTTATTTTTGCACCACTTTTAGAATATTAAAAAACTGATACAAAACTTTTTAAAATTTACAACAGCGAGTTTCTTTTCCCGAAATCTGAAATATACTAACCCATTTATTTGCTCGTTGTTTTAATGAATCTTTCAAAATCAATCCCCAGAAAAATGAGTAACAAACTTTACATTGTAGCTGCTTTTGTTATTGCAAGTGTATTTCAGATGAATGCCCAGACAGACAGCCTTAAAACAGAAACACCTGTACAGGACGAATTTTCAGCCTTAATTCAAGAATCAAATAATTACCAGGGCTATAAAGTGGTAGATTATGATAAACTTATCGAATTAAGAAATACTACCCGAAATTATATCACCGAATTAAAAGAGGAGATAATTGTTCATAAGAACACTCTGGATCAACAGAACGATGAGATAGAGAAACTTAAAACCGAACTCCAGACCACGCAGGAAGATCTTAAAAGAGTTTCTGAAGAAAAAGATGCCCTGATGTTTTTAGGTATGCCATTTAGCAAAGGTGGTTATAAAAGTATGATGTGGGGAATTGTAGCAGCTCTGGTTGCGATCCTTCTTATTCTCTTTTTCAGGTATAAAAGTTCTAATGCAGCTACCAAGGATGCACAACAAAAATTAAGAGAGACCGAAAAAGAATTTGACAGCTATAGAACCAAGGCATTGGAAAAAGAGCAGCGCCTGGGTAGAATGCTTCAGGATGAACGCAATAAAACCAGCGGTAATCCCTGATAATTGAACACATCTCCTGATCTACTCCCTTACATTTCTTAAATATGCGTATAGATATTATTACTGTAGTTCCTGATATTCTTAAAAGTCCGTTTGAAGCATCAATCCTTCAAAGGGCTATAAAAAAAGGCTTGGTAGAGATCCATTTACATAACCTTCGGGATTATACTACAGATAATTACAAGCAGGTAGATGACTATCAATTTGGCGGAGGGGCAGGAATGGTCATGATGATAGAACCCATAGACAAGTGCATCACCCGGTTGAAATCTGAGAGAGAGTATCAGGAGGTGATATATATGACCCCAGACGGGGAAAGATTACAGCAGAAAATGGCAAACCGGCTGTCACTTCATGAAAATCTGATTATCCTTTGCGGACATTATAAAGGTGTAGATCAAAGAGTGAGAGACCAGTTCATTACCAGGGAGATCTCTATAGGCGATTATGTACTTTCTGGAGGTGAACTTGGAGCCGCTGTGCTCTGTGACTCGATCATAAGATTAATCCCCGGGGTTTTAGGTAACGAGACCTCTGCCCTAACCGATTCTTTTCAGGATAATTTACTTGCTCCACCTGTATACACAAGACCTGCTGAATACAAAGGTTGGCAGGTTCCGGAAATACTAACCTCAGGAAATTTTCCGAAGATCGAGGAATGGAGAGAAAACGAAGCATACGAGCGAACCAAAAAGCTTAGACCAGACCTTTTAGAAGAAGAGTAATTTTTTCTCTAACAGGCTTGTACAATAATATAAATTGCTTAATTTTGCACTCATTCTAAAATAACCTCTGGCGATAACCGTGAATGTTGTTTTAGGTTTTACTTTAAAAAAATAAAAATGGAATCGTTAGTTAAATACGTTCA
>JAHELO010000023.1 GCA_024644145.1 Christiangramia sp. | reverse complement strand
GAGGATGGATATATTGCACCAGACAAAAAAGAACATAATCGGCCGGTCTGGATCACCAATAAATATTCAGGGCAGCTGGTACATAAATGGAGAAGCGAAGAACAGGCTATTCTGGCCGGTACCAAGACTGTGCTAAGTGACAACCCCTCCTTAAATGTAAGAAAGTGGACAGGTGATCATCCAGTAAGGGTATTTATTGACAAAGACCTTAAAGCACCTAACCATTTCTCCATCCTTGACGACACACAGAAAACGATCGTGCTTTGTGAGCAAATTCCAGCAGGTCAGGCAACCCGGAATATTATCTATGAGAGAATTTTGTTTTCAGAAAATATAGCAGTACAGGCCGCTAATATTCTTTACAAACATGAATTGCAATCTGTAATAATTGAAGGTGGAGCAAAAACCATCACTCAGTTTATTGAGACAGACCTATGGGATGAGGCGAGGATATTCACAGGAAAAACCAGATTCGAAACCGGGATAAAGGCCCCTGAAATTAATGGGAAACTGATTCACAAAAATGAAATTTCCGGTGACAGCCTAAAAATCTACGAAAATGATAGAAGCGATAATATTTGATTTTGGTGATGTTTTTATCAATCTTGATAAAGAGGGCACTAATAGAAAATTAAAGGAATTAAATATTACAGAATTGCCCGAGGCAATATCAGAGACAAACAAGGAATATGAGCAGGGGTTTGTCACCTCAAATGAAATTGCAACTCATTATCAAACCCATTTTCCGCAGCTTAAGGAAGAAGATTTTTTGCAGTCCTGGAATTCTATGTTGCTGGATTTTCCTGAATACCGTTTAAAGTTTATTCAGAAACTTTCAGAAGAAAAGAATTATAAGCTAATTTTATTAAGCAATACCAACCATAACCATATTGCTTATATTAAAGAAAAGGTTCCTTTCTATGAGGTATTCAAGAATTGCTTTGATGCCTTTTACCTTTCTCATGAAATTGGAATGAGAAAACCCAATCCCAATATTTTCGAATACGTTCTAGATCAGCATGCACTTAAACCTGAAAACTGTCTCTTTATAGATGACACTAAAGAAAATACAGAAACGGCAGATCGCTTAGGATTTCACATCTGGAATATTGAACCAACCCGGGAAGATGTGATAGATCTATTTACCACTAAAAAAGATTTATTTTGATATATCTGTTATTGAGTGTACTATCTTCTACCATCATATTTGTGGTATTTAGATTATATAAAAAATTCGGCGTAAATACCTTACAGGCGATAGTTATAAATTATTTTGTAGCCTGCACCGTTGGTTTTTTTGGTTTCATTGAAAGATTAGAATTCTCACAGGTACCAGGCGAGAAATGGTTCCCCGGTGCCCTGATGCTGGGATTCATGTTTATTGCAGTATTTAACCTGGCTGCCATCACCACTCAAAAAAGCGGGCTATCTGTAGTTGCTGTTGCAACAAAGATGTCTGTAGCCATACCAGTTCTTTGTGGGATATTTCTCTACAATGAGAGAACAGGCCCCCTTAAGATCACAGGGATCTTACTGGCTATGGCTGCCGTATATCTCACAAGTATTAAAACCAAGGAAGGTTTAAGTATAAAAAGTAAAAACCTCATTTTTCCTCTGCTGGTTTTTCTTGGTAGCGGTATTATTGATACCAGTTTAAAGTACCTTGAGACTACATACGTAGCAGAAGCTGATGTAGGTTTATTCTCATCTACGATTTTCGCTACAGCTGGAATTATTGGAATAATAATCCTTATTGTCCAGGGATTCATGGGAACTTTAAAAGTTTCAATAAAGAACATTTTAGGTGGTATAGCCCTGGGTATACCCAATTACTTTTCTATTTATTTTCTTGTGATGGCACTGAGAAGCAAGGGATTTGACAGTTCAACAATTTTCACAATGAACCATGTAGCTATTGTTACAGTTTCTACCCTGGTAGGGATACTTATTTTCAGAGAAAAGCTATTACCAAAAAACTGGATAGGCCTTGCTCTTGCTGTACTCAGTATAATTCTTGTAGCAAATAGCGCAATATGAAAGACACCTATAAATGCATCACAAAACCTTCTCCCGAAGTGCTGTTCAAAGACAGGAATTCCAAGTTTTTCGGCTATGCGTTTCCGGTAAAAACAGAGAGCGACGTCAATGGATATCTGGAAGAATTAAAGGCTAAACACCACAAGGCACGCCATTGGTGCTATGCCTGGCAAACAGGAAAAGAAGAATACCAGTATAGGGCCAATGATGATGGTGAACCCTCTAATTCAGCCGGAATGCCAATTTATGGCCAGATTCAATCATTCGAGGTAACTAACATATTAATAGTTGTGGTAAGGTATTTTGGTGGCGTTAAACTAGGTGTAGGTGGCCTAATTAACGCATATAAAACGGCAGCACAGATGGCCCTGGAAGCATCTAACATTATAACAAGGACCATTGATGAGGTGTTTGTTGTAAAATTTGAATATCCAGAAATGAATAAGGTGATGCAGGTGATTAAACAAAACAACCTAAATGTAATAGATCAAATACTGGAGATCGATTGTAAAATCTATATTTCTGTGCGAAAAAAAGACGCTGAAAATATATTTTCAAAATTTGACAATACCTATAAAGTTGAGATCTCCAAGGTAGAAGATTAATCCTTCAATTTCTCTAAAATATAGTCTGGACAGCGAACAGGTCTTCTGGTTTTTGAATCCATAAATACGAGTACCGAGGTGGCCGTGGTCACCAGTTCTTCACGCTCATTATAGATGGAATAGTCAAATATAATTTTAACATTTGGTATTTCATGAAGGCGCGTTTCTATACGCAGTTTCTCATCGAAAGTTACCGGTTTGATATATTTTAAATTTAATTCGTATACCGGCAACATGATCCCTTCTACTTCCATACTTTTGTAGGAGATACCCAGTTCGTCCAGCCATGCAAGTCTGGCAATTTCAAGGTATTGCGGATAATTTCCATGATGTACCACACCCATTTGATCGGTTTCGGCATATCGTACTTTAACAAAAGATGTGTGTGATTTCATGTAAAAATAATAGCCTTTCCGGGAAAGGTTTTATATATTCAGGCTCGGAAACAAGTATGCATAAATTTTTCTTAAAATTCAACCCGCAAATGGTTTTTTTTTTACATTTTTTGTTCACATATTTGTTCCACTCAAGTTGGAGAATTTAGTTGCTCCAATTTCCAGTTAAGAACTTACTACTAACCTAAATTAACGTTTAACTAATAATGTCAAAAACTGCGCAATCGGTTTGGAATAACTGTCTGTCATTTATTCAGGATAACATTACCCCTCAGGCTTACAAAACATGGTTTGAACCTATCCAAGCAGTGAAACTTACAGATTGTGCCCTAAGCATACAGGTGCCATCAAAGTTTTTCTACGAGTGGCTCGAAGAGCATTATGTGAAGCTACTCAAAGTTTCGCTTACCCGTGAACTGGGTGAGAAAGCAAAACTGGTGTATGTGATCAAAATGGAAAACACGTATGGTAACAAATTACCATTCACTGAAAAGATTCCAAGTACCCAGAGATCTCATATGGCTTCCCAGGAAGTAGATGTTCCCATTAAAAATAAAAGTCCGGAGCTAAAGAATCCTTTTATAATTCCCGGTATCAGGAATGTGAAAATCGAATCTCAGCTCAATCCTAATTATAATTTTGAAAATTTCCTGGAAGGGGAATCTAACCGGCTCGCGAGATCAGCAGGGCTGGCTGTAGCGAACAAGCCCGGAGGAACCTCATTCAACCCATTACTGATCTTTGGCGGGGTTGGACTTGGTAAAACACACTTAGCCCATGCCATAGGTGTGGAAATAAAAGATAAATATCCAGAAAAGACAGTTTTATATATCTCTGCGGAAAAATTCACCCAACAATATATAGAATCTGTAAAGAAAAATAACCGTAACGATTTCATCCATTTTTATCAGATCATTGATGTTCTGGTTGTAGATGATATACAGTTACTCTCAGGTAAGGCAGGAACACAGGATGTATTCTTCCATATTTTTAACCACTTACATCAAAACGGAAAACAGGTTATCTTAACAAGTGACAAGGCTCCGGTAGATATGCAGGACATTGAACAGCGCTTGCTATCAAGATTTAAGTGGGGCCTTTCAGCCGAACTTCAGCATCCAGATTTCGAAACCCGTGTCTCCATTATCAAGAACAAACTGTACCGTGACGGGGTAGAAATGCCGGAAGATATAGTTGAATTCCTTGCTAACAACATTAAAACGAATATCAGAGAGCTTGAAGGCGCACTTATTGCCCATTCATCTTTTAACAAAAAGGATATCACCCTGGAGCTCGCGAAAAAGATCGTTGATAATTACGTTAAGAATACTAAACGTGAGGTTTCTATAGACTATATCCAGAAGGTTGTGAGCGATTATTTCCAGATGGATGTAGATACATTGCAGTCTAAAACCAGAAAGAGACATATAGTACAGGCCCGGCAGATCGCCATGTTCTTTGCAAAAAAGTTCACCAAGGCATCGCTGGCGAGTATTGGTTCACAAATAGGAAGTCGTGATCATGCTACAGTATTGCATGCGTGTAAGACAGTAGATAATCTGGCAGCCACAGACAAGCAATTCAAAAAGTTTGTTGAAGACCTCAACAAGAAACTCACTTTATAAATAACAGTTTATGAAAACCCGGGTATTAATGGTGTGCCTCGGCAATATTTGCAGATCACCCCTGGCCGAAGGTATTCTTAAATCTAAAGTAGACCCTCAAAAGGTTTTCGTAGATTCTGCGGGAACAGGTAGCTGGCATATTGGCTCACAACCAGATAGGCGTTCTATCGCCACTGCCAGAAGATATGACCTGGATATTACCCAGCAACGTGGTAGACAGTTTTCTGAAGACGATTTTGATAATTTTGACCATATATTCGTCATGGATAATTCAAATTTTAGGGATGTTATCTCCATGGCGCGTACAGATGAAGACCGGCAGAAGGTACACCTAATTCTCGAAGAGATCTTTCCTTCAGAGAATGTTGATGTACCAGATCCTTACCACGGTGGCGAACAGGGTTTTGAGAATGTTTACCAGATGCTTAATGAAGCATGTGATGAAATTGCTCAAAAACTCAATAATGGGACCTTATGAGTTCCTCAAATCCACATTACGGAAAGCTCTACTTAATCCCGGTACAACTGGGCGACTCTAATCCAGATAAGGTTTTTCCACCATTCAACAAGAGAATTATTGATACAATTGACGATTTTATCGTTGAGAATGAGAAATCTGCCCGGCGATTTATAAAGCAGATCCTTCCTGAAAAGTCGCAGCAATCATTGAAATTAAGCGGTTTAAATAAATTTACAGAACCTGAAGAACTCCCCGGTTTTTTAGACGCCGCGAAAGATGGAAAAAATATAGGTTTGCTGAGTGAAGCCGGATGTCCCGGCGTTGCCGATCCCGGTGCAGAAATAGTAAAACTGGCTCACAGATATAATATACAGGTAGTACCTCTTATTGGCCCCTCCTCTATTCTTTTGGCGATGATGTCCAGCGGAATGAATGGCCAGAGTTTTACCTTTCACGGTTACCTGCCAATAGACAAAAAAGAAAGAAAGCACGAGATTAAACAACTGGAAAGGATTTCCTCGGAAAAGAATCAGGCGCAAATTTTTATTGAAACTCCTTACCGAAATATGAAATTTCTGGAAGATCTTACTCAGAATTTGCAGCCTACCACAAGAATATGTGTTGCATGCGATCTAACACTGGAAACTGAATTTATTAAAACTGCAACTGCTTCAGAATGGAAAAATATAAAAGCCGATCTTCATAAAAGACCGGCCATTTTTATAATTCAAAAAGATGTTTAGGCGCTGAGCTTGTCGAAATCTACACGAGCATTCTTTTCAGTCTTCACAAAAGAAACATCATAACCTCCAAAACGCTTCATATAAGTTTTGATGGTTGTCCCAAATGCATCACTAAAAGCCTGAGCTCCCCAGCTACGAAGATATTTCTTCACACTACCCGGTCCCGCAAGGTGTGCAGCCGCCAGGATTCCAGATTCTGTCACTTCTACACCATTAATGGTTTTACCCACAAAGCGTTTTATATCTCTTTGAAGTATCCACTTGTTACGTGAAGCATTGGCATAGAATGCAGCTTCCTGCAAGGCCGGTGAGTTGATGAAATCTACGGTATCGTATATCCCAACAAGCTTTAATGTACCTTTACCAAACTGGTATTTACCCAGGTACCCATACTCATTAATGGTTTTATAGTCACCCCCTGATTCTTTAAAAGCAAGAGCTTCCTTAAAACCCACATAAGATTTACCCAAAAACGGGGAAGTATGTGAAATCTCAAAATCTGGAGTTATCTCGTCCCTTAAATCTGCAACGGTATATTCCAGTTCCAGATCATATGTGGAATACTTTTCCAGATCTAATTTAGCAGCGTCTTTCGTAGAAAAACTAAAAAAAATAGAGCCTGCTGCCAGAGGCAAGATTGAAAATTTTGCAATTTTCTTTCTCATTATATCGGTTTTTGAAAGGTTACCGGCAGACCTATATCATAAGTCGTGCCCCTTTCATATTCGCCCGGCAAATGTATAACATTTTTTAATAATTTGACTTACAGGATGTTAAAGCTTTTTTAAAGTTAGTTTGGAATTAACTATATGATAACTCCTTACCCCTCAAAACCTTAATGTTTCCTAAATAAGACGGCCAGCTTATCTTTTTATGCCTTGTTTATTGATCCACCGTACATATTCCTGCTTATTACGGTTGTGCTGGGCCAGGGTTTTGGCAAATTTATGATAGCCGAAATTTTCCACATTTGCTACGAAGTAAAAGTAATCATGCTCTTCATAATTCAGCACCGCGTCTATACTAGAAATATCCGGCATCCAGATAGGTCCGGGTGGGATCTGCTTATATTTATAGGTATTATATGGAGAATCCAGCTCAAGATCTTTATATAGCACCCTCTTAATTATGGTATCAAAATTCCCGGTTTTTTCCTTTATCGCATATATTACAGTGGGATCTGCATCCAGTTTCCATCCATTTTTATACCTGTTCATATAAACGCCGGCAACCCTGGGGCGTTCATCTACTTTTGCAGTTTCCTTCTGAACAATCGATGCCAGAGTGATTACCTCAATTGGCGTAAGACCAATTTCTTCTGCCTTTTTAAGTCTTTCAGCATTCCAGAAGCGATTATATTCCTTTTTCATCCTTTCCCGAAACTCTTCTGCAGAAGTGTTCCAGTAAAATTCGTACTGATTGGGAATAAACATCCCGAGAGCGGTTCGCTCACTGAATTTATTTTCAGATAAAAATGCCGAATCTTTGAAAGAATTAAGCAAAGATGCACTGTCTGCTTCTATTTGCACCGCAATTCTTCCTGCCAGGTCTTCCAGCCGTTCCTGATTATTAAAAACAACTTTTACAGGGCTGTTTCCGCTTCGCAACCGGTTCACCAGCTCGTTGTTATTCATACCCTTGTTAAGAAAAAATCTTCCTGGCCTTACATTTGCCGCATAGCCTTTCTTTTCGGCGACCAGCCTGAAAGATTCTGGATCTTTCAACAACGGCTGTAATGAATCCATTACGGTTGAGAAAGTTGCATCTGAAGGGATATAAACTACCTTTTCTTTTGTTTCAAAATTCGTATTGGAGGAAAATATGCTGTTATAGATGTAATAACCAAAGATTCCAAAGGCTATCGTTCCAAGAATAGCGATAGCAACTATAATTTTTTTAATGTACATTATTTATTAATTGATATAACCATTCATCCTTATACTTTCCCTTGAACAGCGTCCAGTCTTTTTTTAAACCAACTTTTCTAAATCCGTTATTTTCAAATACTCTCATGCTTTCCTCATTATTCGCGGTTACGTTTGCGTATACCTGATGAAGGCCCAGATGAGTAAAACAATAGTCACAAAGCAAGGATAAACTCTCTGAACCAAAACCTTTTTTCCGGTCTTTTTTATTGGCTATAAGAATGCCAATCGCGGCCCTTTTATCCCGGGGTTCCAGATCATAAACATCTATAAGACCTACCTGCCTCCCCCGCCTGGTGCATATTACAAGTCTTAATTGTTTGATATCGTAAATATCCCGGTGTGCATTTTCTATATACTGGCGAATAAGGAATTTTGAATAAGGCGCCTGGGTTGAGCTGATCTCCCAGAAAGTTTCATCATTCTCTATGTGATGCACAAAATCCAGGTCTTCAGGTTCCAGAGCTCTTAAATATACTTTTTCACCTTGTAATGTTAACATGCGATCTCTCCTTTAAATACCTGTACAGCGGGCCCGGATAGCCAGATATCTGTATAGCCGTTTTCGGCTTTTTTAAATGAAACTTTTAGGTTTCCACCTGGTGTTTTTAAGCTTACCTGCTCAGAGCTGGTACGGCCAGATTCAAATGCTGCAAGTGCTACCGCGGTAACACCGGTCCCGCAGGACAAGGTTTCATCTTCAACTCCTCTTTCATAGGTTCTCACCTTAAGCGAATCTTCTGAAGTAATTTCAGCAAAATTCACATTGGTACCAGCATCGGCATACCTTTCTGAGTATCTTATCTCTGAACCTTCTTTTTTCACATCCTTATTAGCTATGTCTTTGCTGAAGATAACATGATGTGGAGATCCGGTATTTAAAAACAAGAAATCTTCATTGGTGCTAACCTGATCTACATCCTGCATCTTCAAACTTACCATTCCATCAGTAATAGTTGCCTCATGCACACCATCTATTGCTGTAAATCTTGCATTATTCTGGATTATACCCAAAAATTTTGCAAAGGCCACAAGACACCTGCCCCCATTCCCACACATACTGCTTTCATTCCCATCTGCATTAAAATAGACCATTTTAAAATCGTCCTTATGATCTTCGGAATATTGCAAGAGTATCAATCCGTCAGCACCTATGCCAAATTTTCGATCACATAGTGTATTGATCAATTTGGTATCATTTTTGGATATTTTAAGATCGCGGTTATCGACCATTATAAAATCGTTACCAGTACCTTGATATTTGTAAAATATTAGATTCATTTTTTAATTTGAGAGTGCACAAATATACGATTTTGCAAAGGATTTAAAGATTGTTAAAAGCTCGTTAAAGTTAGAATTTATGCATACTTTAAAGAAATCTGAAAGGTTTAATTAATAAATAATATCCGAAAATGAAAAAAATAGCCACTTTACTATTTGTTTCCTTCCTGGGAGGCGTTCTAACATTAGGAAGTTACAAACTGTTTTTTGAGAATGAAACAGTTCATTTTCTGCCTCAGAATGACACCAATCAAAGTTCTTACATTCCTGTTTCTAATAGCAATACCACCTACGGCATGAATGCCGACTTTACCGCGGCTGCTGAAAAGACAATTCATGCTGTGGTGCATGTAAAGAACGTAGCTGTTTTTAAAGGTGGCCCAAGAAGTATCTGGGAATATTATCCATATAGTAATGGAGGGCGGGCACTGCAGGGTGCAGGCTCTGGTGTTATCATTACCCCAGATGGTTACATTGTTACTAATAATCACGTAATAGATGGTGCCAGTGAAATTGAAGTCACTTTGAATAATAATAAAACATATAAAGCTGAATTAATTGGGAGAGATCCAATATCAGACATTGCCCTGATAAAGGTAGACCCAGATGAGGAGCTTGAATATATCCCCTTCGGGAATTCAGATAACACCCAAATTGGTGAATGGGTGTTGGCAGTTGGAAACCCTTTTAATTTAAAATCTACTGTTACTGCAGGTATTATAAGTGCAAAAGCCCGGGACCTGAACATGAGGGACAACTCGCCGCAATCATTTATTCAAACAGATGCTGCCATTAATCCCGGAAATAGTGGCGGCGCACTGGTAAATATTAACGGTGAACTTATTGGGATCAATACAGCTATTAGTTCCCCCAGTGGTAGCTATATTGGATATGCTTTTGCCGTACCTTCCAACAACGCCCGTAAGATCGTTGAAGACATCATGGAGTTTGGTGATGTACAACAGGGGATTTTGGGAATTAGAGGAAGAAGTATCAACAATGATGTGATTAGGCAGTTTGACCTTAACACTTCTCAGGGAGTGATGGTTGCCGACGTTACTCCAGGAAGTGGAGCTGAAAAATCTGGGATCAGGGAAAGAGATATCATCAAAAAAATAGATGATATAGAGATCAATAAATTTTCAGATCTAACCGGGTATATCAATTCCAAAAGACCAGGCGATGAAGTTTTAGTCAAACTGATGCGTGACGGGGAAGAAAGAGAAGTGAATGTAAAACTTTCCAAGCTGGATACCTATCAAATGGTTGCATTAGGGCTGGAAGTTGCGAATGCTACCCCTGAAGAACTGAAGGCCTACAAAGCTCCCAATGGAGTAAGAATAAATCGTATGCTTGTTGATGACCTACCTTCGGCAGATTTGGTAGGAGGGATTATCTCAGAGATTAATGGCCAAAAAGTCTCTTCTGTAAGAGAAGTTGAGGAGATCATGCAAAACCGTACCAGATCTAACCCTATCGTAATTGTTTTTTACACCCAAAAAGGAGAAAAGCAACGTATGATCTGGAAATAAATTTTAATTCTTTTAAGCTAATAGAACCCTTCTTTTTGAGAAGGGTTTTTTATTTAAAAAATCCTTTACGAAAACGTTTGAAATATATACTTTTGGCGAAAATTTATAACAACATAACGCAACATGGACTTTAATAAAGTTTACGAAAAAGAACTTTCTTTCCAGGCAGATCGCCGTAAAGCTACAGTAGAATTCATAAATATTGTAAGCGACCTATGGTATGACAAATCTATAGAGCTGGTTCTTTTCAGGAATCAACTAATCAACAGGAACGTTAGTGACATTCTGGACCTGCATGAATATGCCGGTGAATTTGTAGGCAAACCTATTTCTATTTTCGACTCGGTAGAGATCGCCAAAGCCATCAAAGATCTTAATTTACCACCCGCAAAACTGGATATTGGTAAGCTAACTTACGAATATCATCTTGACGGGCAGTTACATTCTAATGCCATGGCTTTTGTATCCAATAA
>JAHELO010000339.1 GCA_024644145.1 Christiangramia sp. | reverse complement strand
CGGTAGTAGAATTAAATATAAAGGTTAAAAAAAATCCTGAATTGGCACAAATAAACATTTTAGATTTGATACAATCCTAATTTTTCAGTCCTTTACTATTAAAAAAGTAGGCTACATGTTCACAAAAATAGAACAGACGCAATATCCACCCTCCCAACACACCCTGTTATGGGACGGTGATTGTGGCTTTTGCAAATTCTGGAAAACCAGGTGGGAGCAAAAAACCAAAGGTGTAATATTCTTTGAAACCTATCAGAAGGCTGCATCTAATTTTCCAGATATTCCTTTAAAAGAGTTCAAGAAAGCCAGCCGACTTATAGAAAAAGATGGTAGAATATATAGCGGTCCAGATTCAGCATATCGCAGTATGTGGCACGCAGGTACTAAATACCACCACGAATTATATCAATCTAATTCTTTCTTCAGGAAGTTTAGTGACCACACCTATAATCATATAGCAAAAAACCGCAATTTGTATTTCAAAGTCACCAAGTTGCTTTTTGGAAATAATCCTCTTAAGCTTAGGCCCTACTGGCTTTTATATATATTTATAATCCTGGCTATAATTTTTCTATGAGAATTCCCAAGTCTTACTGGTTTTATATAATAGCGGCCGTAATAACCATCATAGGTTTAGTGACGGGCTGGTACTTTTTCTTATTAATCCTGTTTCCATTAAGTTTTTATTCGTCCAAAGAAAAGGATCAATAAGTACGTGTGAACACCCATAATACTGGCGTTAAACTTATCCTAAACCCCTGCTACTTTTTGCTAGAATGAGGCTTTCAGTGTAATTTGATTTGTAAATAAAATTGAATTAAAATGAAAGATTACGGTACATTATCCCAGGCGATCAATAAACTGAAATTGGAGGAAGGTTATGAAGAAGATTTCAACCTTCTTGATGAAGAGATCGAATTGAAATCAAAAAAACAGACTTTCGGGATAGAAGAATTTGAAGTTGATAAAGTATTACGCTTTGAAGGAATGAGTAACCCTGATGACAACGCGATACTTTACGCGATAACCACGTCAAATAATCATAAAGGAGTTCTGGTAGATGGATACGGCGTTTCAAGTGGACAGATCTCGAAAAAACTTATGGAAAAATTGGATCTTAAAGATCACAGACCCCTGGATTAAACCTAAGTTAAACTTCTATTAAAGTGAATCATGATATTGGTAATCATGATACATCATTGTAAATTTGAATTGACTTTAAAAAAACAATAAATAAAAACTATGAACTATTTAGGTTTAGACAAGGATAAAACGAAAAAAACCGTAGAAGAATTGAATGTTCTTTTAGCAGATTATCACCTATATTATCAAAAGCTACGAAATTTTCACTGGAATATTTTTGGAAAGAATTTTTTTGACCTTCACGAGAAATTCGAAGAATTATATGATGAAGCCAAATTAAAAGTAGATGAAATAGCTGAGCGTATTCTTACTTTAAGATATCAGCCCACCAGTAATCTAACCGATTATTTAAAAGCTTCGAACCTAAAAGAATCTCCTTCAGATATTTCAGATAGTAAAATGATTGAAATATTACTTGAAGACCACAGTCTTCTCCTGAAGCAGATGCGAAAGATCGTTGAGACTGCTGATGCCGCCGGGGACGAAGGAACAATAGATCTCATAGGTGCATATATCAGGGAATTGGAAAAAACAAGCTGGATGTTAGATGTATGGAAGATGAAAACCAAGGACCATTACAAACCTGTAAATAATTAATCTATATACAGATGCAGGACTTTAACATACAGGATTCCTTAGAGGGAATTACCGAAAAATTAGGCGGATGGCTGGATTCTCTAATCCTCAATCTGCCTAATTTTTTATTAGCGGTAATCGTATTTATCATTTTTATTTTCATCGCGAAATACATTGGAAAAATCTTTGAACGCATTACCCGAAAATATATAAGTCAGGATTCTATCCGGCTGATGACTGTGAAGGTAATCAAGGCTATTGTGATACTCATAGGTTTCTTTATAGCCCTGGGTCTTCTAAATCTTGATAAAGTTCTTACGTCTGTATTAGCTGGTGCCGGAGTCGTTGGTCTGGCCATAGGTCTTGCGCTTCAGGGCACACTTAACAATACTTTTTCGGGACTTATCCTTAGCTTCCTTCCAGAACTTCAAATTGGAGACTGGGTTGAAACGAATGGATTTGCCGGTACCGTTACCGAAATTAACCTCAGAAATATCGTCATCAAACAGTCAGATAATAATTATGTGGTTATTCCTAATTCTAAAATAGTAGAGGAACCTTTTAAAAATTTCACCCGGACTTCCCGCTCCCGAGTGGAGGTAAATTGTGGTGTAGGATATGAATCAGACCTGGAAATGGTTAGAGATCTAACCCTTCAGGTAATTGGAGACAAGTTTCCGCAGAGAGGTAATGAGGAAGTAGAATTCATGTATAATGAATTTGGTGACAGTTCTATTAATTTCATGGTGCGTTTCTGGATAGATGCTACGAAGAACCGGGATTTTTTAGTTGCCCGCAATGAAGCTATAATTGCAATTAAAAAGGCCTACGACGGCAAAGATATTAATATCCCATTCCCAATACGCACTATTGATTTCAGCAATAAATTATCTCTGAATAAAAATGGAGAATAATATAAATTTTTAACTAAAAAGCCGGCCCTTAAAAGAGTCGGCTTATTTGTTATTACTTGACAATATTTAGAATTTAAGGCCTAGCCCAAACTGGAACCGTGTACCTTCATCACCTGCAAATACACTAACATTTCCCTGGATAGCATCTGCACTATTTATCCAGATCCCT
>JAHELO010000338.1 GCA_024644145.1 Christiangramia sp. | reverse complement strand
AGCGGCCCAGTCATCTGCATTCTCGAATCCCTTTCCCAAAATTAATGCGACAGAGATGCCAATAAAGGCCATTAAGGAGGTTATGGCATCACTGCGGTGATGCCAGGCATCTGCTTTAAGAACGGTACTTTCTATTTCATCGCTTTTCCTGGAAATGAATCTATAAAAGATCTCTTTGATAATTATAATGGCTGCCAGAACGATTAATGTATACGGTTCCGGAACTTCGTGAGGAGTCTGGATATTTTCTATACTTTCATATGCGATCACCGTAGCAGATACTATTAGAAAACCTACTACCAGGAAGGTGATTAGTGGTTCAGCTTTTCCATGTCCATAGGGATGGTTCTCATCTGCAGGTCTGGCAGAGTACCGTAAACCAAGCAAAACTAGTAGTGAAGAAAATACATCTGTAGTAGATTCTATGGCATCGGCAATAAGGGCATATGAATTTCCAAAGATCCCGGTAAGAGCCTTCGCTATAGCTAGAAACGCATTTCCAATAATACTAAGATATGAGGCTCGTATGGCTTCCCGGAATTCCGGCGGCATATAATCGTGATTTTAGACCTACTAATTTAAAATAATTAAATAGTTAAGCCGAAATAGCATGTTTAAATTCCTTTTAGCTTTGTTGTATACTATTAAAACTAATTACCACCAAACAATAAAGAATTTGTGATAATCAGACTTTGATCTCATCCAGACTAAGGGTGCTTTATTTTTTCCAAAATGGATAGCCAGGTTATTTTCCAGGCTATCCTTGTTCCACCAGATCTTATTTTGAGTGGGTTCACGACTCCAGTCCTTTTTTGGTGGACAATAAAATTCATTATTCTGCCAGTTCTGTTTTTTGAATTGCTGCAAGGTGTACCAATTTCCAGAAATGCAGTATGGATTCACAATATTCTGACCTTTAAATTCTTGTTCTGCTGGAAGGTATAACTGCGCTTTAAAGCACAATTGCTGTTCAAGTTCATTAATATCAATCCCAAGATTTTTTAGGTAATGCCCCGTTTCGGGTTTAAAGATCAGGGGAAATTGTTTTGATCTGAGCTTCTCCAGTTTTTCATTGAAACTATCGCGACGGTTGGGGCCTATCCATCTCTGAGGCTCTTCTGGGAATGTGAGATCGTATACATATAGTTTATATACCAGCTCCACGTGTATAGGTTTAGATATCTCTTTATCGAAGAGTATAAAATCCAGCTCACCGAGAGTTCTTTTGTGTTGTATTATCTGAAGATTCGAGGCCAGGATATCGTATCTCGAACTATGCTGGATAGCAATCTGGAAAAAACTTTCCATCCTTTTTCCAAGAACAGAATTCCTGGGATGATCTAATTTTTCAAGGTCAGCAATTAAGGAATCTGTAATTTTTATTTCGGGGAAATCGAATGACCTGAATTGTCCCTGATTTTCAGGATGAAATATATCACCGGTTTTTAAAAAACCCTGGAACTGCTCTAAAATATTGGAATCTTCCAAACTGAGTCTATTTTTCGCTTTCTAAAAAAGATGAAATATTTACTGAAAAAATTCAGCTTAATATCACTGGTATTTTTTATTGATCATAATAATTAGACAATACAGGAACAACCAGTGCGGGCTGTTGTGCATAAGACATTTAGGCAAAACAGAGAAACCTTGAACTCATAGTTTTTGGTTTCTTACTTTTTTTTAATTGGAATCCAGATCTTCTCTTTAGAATCTGGATTATCTGGTCCTAAATAATCATTACCCAAAACTTCAAAATGAGGTCGATCATCCAGTGTATATTGTGAAGAAGGTATCCATTTGGCGAAAATGAAATTTGCAGTTTCCGCAAATTGCTGTGCAGTTCCCTGGTGGGTAAACACTGCATATAATCCACCGGACAGCCCCAGGCTTTTTAAACCTTCAGGTAAAGCAGATAGATTATTTACTTCTATGGCCGCCCATTTTTCAAAAATGGATTGGGAATTAAAATGACCTTTAATAAAACCTTCATCATAAACCTGTACGGAATAAAGATCGTTGCTGGCAGGATTTGCAATATCCTTTTTCCTGTTCATGAATCTTTTCCATAAAAGCTCTGTTTTATCATCGGCCAGGCTTGTATGTATACTGATACCGGCTAAATTTTTAGCCTCCATTTCTACTATCTCAGGATCTTTCATGCAATGTTTTTTTTGATTAATTCTTAAGGTTTATTTTGAAATTCTTTGGAGCCACGGCTCCTTTAAGATGTTCCACAAAGTAATCCCATCTTCTGCGCATCATATAGTAATAGTCATCACCAAAACCATGGCGGGCATGTGGAAATATAAGAAGATCAAAATCTTTATTTGCTTTAATTAACGCATCCACCACCAGATAGGTATTGTATGGAGGAACATTGTCATCCATCGCTCCATGGGCCAGCAGTAATTTCCCTTTTAAATTATTAGCATAACGGGCATTTGCGTCATAAATATAGGCTGAGGTACTATCTATATTGTCCTTCATTAAGCCAATGTATCGTTCACCCCAGTCATCTTCATAATTCCGGTTATCGTGGTTACCAGATTCCGCAATGCCAACTTTATAGAATTCCGGGTATTTGAACATGGCTGCAACTGTAGCTGAACCTCCGCCGGAATGCCCCCAAACGCCAACACGGGTGGTATCGATATACGAATGTTTTTTTGCAAGTTGTTTTATACCGCTAATCTGGTCTGGCAAGGTATTCTCAGATAGACTTCCATAACACGCATCGTGAAAAGCTTTGCTCCTCCCGGGATTACATGTGCCTTCAATGACAATAACAACGAATCCCAGCTCGGCTAAAGCCTGATGGTCCCTGCGAGTCC
>JAHELO010000337.1 GCA_024644145.1 Christiangramia sp. | reverse complement strand
TTAACTCCTGGAGGGTCTTTAATAGCTTTTTAAGCGGCTCTTTATCCTGAAGCTCCCTCAAATTAGGCGTATTGGGAGAACTTACATTTACAACGAAATAATTGACATGGTTGAACAGTGTGTTATAACTATACACATAATCATCTACGGCTTTCTCATTGGGAGTGATTTTATTCTTCCCAATATTCCCTCCTATAAGTACATTTTTATTTTTCCTTAATCGCTCAACAGTGGCTTCTACGCCTTCATTGTTGAACCCCATTCTATTAATAATGGCATTATCTTCTTTAAGCCGGAAGAGTCTCTTTTTTTCATTCCCGGGTTGTGGTTTAGGAGTTACGGTCCCTATTTCTATAAAACCGAAACCAAGTGCATCAAGCTCCTTATAGAGCTTGGCATCTTTATCGAAACCTGCAGCAAGACCTACCGGATTTTTAAATTTAAGTCCGAAAACTTCTCTTTCCAGGCGTTTATCTTCCACATGAAATCTGGATCTTAAGATTGATTCCATTCCCGGCAATTTCATTAACCCCCTTAAAAAATCGAATGTGAAATAATGAACCTTTTCTGGATCAAATTTGAAGAGTGCTGGCCTTATTAATGATTTATACATTCCCGGAAAGTTTTAGCAAAAGTAATTGAATTTCTATAAAAGAAAAGGACTTCAATATATCGGGAAAAGCTTAGCAAAAATAAAAAAGCAGCCTTCCGGCTGCTTTTCATGATATGTGCAAGAAATTCTAATCGAGTTTGATACTCATCCTGGCAAAAAGAAAACGACCACCAATTCCAAATTGCTGAGCCCTTCTGGACCAGTCAAATCTTCCAGAACTACGGTTATTAAAAGCTTCCTCAGCTCTGTCTGGGTAGATATCGAACAAATTGTTTGCTCCCAGGGTAAGAGTTAGTGCATCTGAAGCTTTATAACCTACAGAAAGATCTGTTACCACTTGAGAACCATATACCTGTTGATTAGCTGGATTTGTTACTGCCTCGGTAACTTCTCCAAAGTATACATTCCTAAGAAAAACATTAAAATCTCCGGCGGTAAGACTATTGGTAAGATTAACTTTGGTTCTAGGTACTGCCTCTTCCAGGTAAACCCGGCTATCTTGTGGAAAATAGGTACCTACTTGTCCAGCCCTCTCCAATACATCTGAAGCTTTAATATCCCCAACTTTTTTAGTTTTTGAAAGGGTTGCAGCAAGATCAGATTTTAGACGTACGTTATCACTAAAGCTTGCATTATGCGTTAAAACCATATCCAGACCTCTAGATTCAGTATCTATTGCATTGGCAAAGAAGGAGGCGGCAGTTGCATTTGCCTGAGCCAGCAATCTATCTAATTCTGAATTTGTGCCGGGACCAATAAACTGGCCTGTATAAACAACACGGTCGTCTATGGCTACAAAATATCCATCAACGGTTAGAGATAGATTAGCATCTGGCATTTTAGCGGTGAATCCTAAACTAATACTTCTTGAAGTTTCTTCTTTCAACTGTGGAATTCCCAGAAGTTCTGCTGCACGACTATCGTTAGAAAAAGTCCCTACTTCCTGTGGATTTCCTGCATTATCAAAAATGGTTGAAGTTGAATTAAAGTAAAGCTGATGTAATGAAGGTGCTCTGAAACCAGTATTTGCTGCACCTCGAATATTGATATTGTCGGTTAATTTATACCTGGATGATAATTTGAAATTCAGCGTTGAACCAAAATCTGAATAATCTTCAAATCTTGTAGCGAAGGTCATTAACATTTTTTCGCTGAAATCTGCTTCAATATCAAAATACCCGGCGATACTACTACGCTCTCTTGATAATTCATTTTTAGGACTGAAACCAGGAAAGACCTGGGATCCCCCTGGTCTTGGATTTCCGAAGAAATCTGGTGCGGGGTCCTGGTCTGCTCTCAATACTACATCCCCGTTTTGTGTATACTGTTCATACGAACCTCTTTCACCGGCAACAATTTCATAATTTTCAAACCGGTGTTCTGCTCCAAAGGCTATACTTGTACCCATGAACAAATCTTCAAACAGCCTGTTGATGTCCAGATTGGTTGTATTCTGAATAAAAGAGAATCCTCCGGCATCAAAAGATGTAGGACTCGCCCTTTGCAGGGATGCATTTGAAGTATTAGATATAAAATACTGAAATTCATTTTTCCCCCAGGTATTACTAAAATCTACTTCCCAGTTACTAACCTCACTTTTTATACCTACAGCAAAAGACTGATCTTTAATTTTAGAATTGATCTCTGGTAAGAACCCATTAATATAAATAGGAGTATAGGTTCTGCTCTGGTTCGGTAATCTGTAGAATCCAGCTGAATTACCTCGTCGAGAACTCATACCTGCAAAAGAATAAAGCTCGGTCCCGGCATCATCAAGCGGTAGGGACATATTTGCAAAAAAACGTCCACCTCTTAATGCCGACTGGCCTACTCTCATATTAAAATCTGTACGATCCAGACCTCGAGCATTAAGCTCGTTCTCAGTAACATCCATGGTAAGTAAAGATTGCAAGGTCTCTCTGTCTGGAGCATTGCTAATATCATTCTGGAAATCACTGCTGAAATAAGAAACTTGCTGAGCGAATTGCTTGATTTGATCATCTGAAAGCGACCCGATATTCGCACCGCTATTAGCTGCTCTAAATTCTATTGCGTTATAAGCGTTAAAAATAGAACCTTCCCATTCTCTCATTCTGTTATAATCTTCTCTATAATCGAAGTCGCCAGAAAAGGTCACATAACCTCCCTTGTCCCCTAAAGAAACACCATAACTGGCAGCTACATTCACAGTTTCCCCATCTACTCCACCGGTTTGCTCATTC
>JAHELO010000022.1 GCA_024644145.1 Christiangramia sp. | reverse complement strand
GATGATGATGGTGATGGACAAACTGAAAATGAAGGTGACTGCGATGATACAGATCCAACGATCCATTCAGGTGCTACAGAAATTCTATATGACGGGATCGATAATGACTGTGATCCTTCAACTCCGGATACGGTAGATGCCGATGGTGATGGTGTGAATTCGGATACAGATTGTGATGATAATGATGCTTCGGTAAAGCCAGGAGCCACAGAGATCCCTGATAATGGAATCGATGATGATTGTGACCCATCTACTCCAGATAATTCCGCAGATATAGATAATGATGGTGATGGGTTTACCGAAAACCAGGGCGACTGTGATGATACTAATGCTTTAGTGTTTCCCGATGCAACTGGAGCGTGCCAGCAAAAGGATAATATTACTACTGTAAATAATGACCAGGTAACCATAAATGAAGATACTGTGGTTGATATTGACGTTTTGGCTAACGATACAGATGTAGACACAAAATCTAATGTCCAATCTGTAACGCAGGGTGATCATGGTACGGTAAGTCTCAATGCCGATGGGACTTTGAGATATACTCCAAATAGCAATTTTTATGGATCTGATTCATTCATCTATACCAATACTGAAGGAAATAGTGGATCGGTGAATATTGCGATCAATCCGGTAGATGATGCTACCATAGTAGTTGATGATAGTATTGAAACTTATGAAAATACAGCAGTCAATATAGACGTTTTGGCAAATGATATAGATGTGGATACCAAGTCAGGTGTAGATAGTATCACACAAGGGGTGTATGGTACTGTAAGAATCAATAATGATGGAACAGTACAGTATAAACCAGATTCATATTTTTTCGGAACAGATACTTTTACCTATACTAACTGGGAGGGAAGTACTGCCGTTGTATCTGTAACTATTCTTGAAGTAAATCATGCGCCCCAATTGACCGCGAATAATACAAGTGTAGTAGAAAATTCCACAGGAGTCATCCTAACAGCTTCCGCGAGCGATGAAGATGAGGAAGACCAGCTTAGCTTTACCATTAGTGGGATAGATTCAGAATTTTTCCAGATAGATTCACTAACCGGGGAATTGAGCTTTCTCAACAGTCCTGATTTTGAAAATCCTTTAGATTCAGATCTGGATAACCTGTATATAATCACCGTAACTGTAACCGACAGTACCGGTAAAGCAGATTCTAAGGAAATCGAGATACGTGTAACAGATATTAATGATACAGATAATGACCTGGATGGCTTACTAAATGATGAAGAGATGGCCTTAGGTACAGATCCCGACAATTGGGATTCTGATGGTGATGGGCTGTCTGACGGGGAAGAGGTCCTGGGAACTAATCCAAGCGATCCAATTGATATTTGTGATCCCTTACAAACGGCAGATTCATGTGATCCAGATATGGACGGCTTAACCAATTTGGTTGAAGAAGAATTAGGAACAGATCCTTATAATCGTGATTCAGATGGGGATGGTTTAACAGATGGAGAAGAGGTAAATGGTGTAGATAATCCTGCTACCTCTCTTATAGCTGAAAAGGTGAGTGATCCTTTAAACCAGTGTGATCCTACGATGATTTCCATAGACTGCTACGAGGAAATTCCACAAATAATTCAGAAGCTTTCACCCAATGGTGATGGAATTCATGATTATTTTGAAATAAAAGGAATACAGTTCTTTGAAGAGAATACTTTACAAATTTACAATCGCTGGGGAGTTGTGGTTTATGAAGCGCAGGATTACGGAAAAAATAGCAACCTTTTCCGTGGAGTTTCAGAAGGTAGGTTAACCATCAGGCAAGGTGAAGAGTTACCTGCCGGAACCTATTTCTATGTACTCAGGTTCTGGGATGGTGAATGGAAAACGAAGACAGGTTATTTATATCTAAATAGATAATAGAATATAATGAAGAAATATTTAATAATTTTCATATTGATCTTTGGTATAAGAGGTCTTGCACAACAGGACGCCCAGTACACTCAGTATATGTACAACACATCGCTGTTCAATCCAGCCTATGTGGGTTCTGAAAATTTCCTGAAAATATCCGGTGTCTATCGTTCCCAGTGGGTGGGAATGGATGGAGCACCTGAGACCCTTTCCCTTAGTTTAAATGACAGGATAGGCAAAAATGTAGGTATTGGAGGTTCTATCATTTCAGATAAGATTGGCCCCAGTGATGAAACCATAATTAATGCAGACTTTTCCTATACTCTTGATTTTGAAAAGACCTCTCTGGCCTTTGGTTTAAAAGCCAGTGCAAATATCCTTAACATTGACTTTAGTCAGTTATCAGGATCTGATGCAGATACCGAATTTCAGACAAATATTGATAATAGGTTCACTCCTAATGTAGGGATAGGATTTTACTACTACAGCAATAATTATTATGTGGGTTTAGCTATTCCGCAGTTGCTGGAAACAAGTCATTATGCACGAAATGAGCAACAAAATTCCTATCTGGCTAAAGAACGTTTCCATACCTATTTTATGGGAGGATATGTATTTGATCTTAGTAACGAGTTAAAGCTAAAACCGGCATATCTTTTAAAAGTGACAGATGGGGCACCACTCCAGGTCGATGTTTCCGCAAACTTCTTGTTCCTGGAGAAATTTACACTGGGAGCTTCCTATAGACTGAATTCTGCAATAAGTGGTTTGGCGGGCTTTCAGGTGTTCGATAATGTCTTTGTGGGGTATTCTTATGATGCAGATACTACCAGGCTAAGGAGTTATAACTCCGGGTCACACGAGATCGTTCTGAAATTCGACGTGGTAAATACCCTCGATCGTTATATATCTCCTAGATTCTTTTAAGAGCGAATTAGAAAAGGAAGTATTAAGAGTTCATAAAAAAAGCCTGACTTTATTTTAGTCAGGCTTTTTTCATTTTCTATATAATATTATTTTTCCAGTTTCCGTTTTAGATTTTGCAGACCCATTTCCAGGTCTCCGCCAATCATTTCCTCAAAATCCATGAATAATAACATTAGATTCATCGGGTAGTCCATATGACCTGAGAAGCCCCAGGTTACTTTAGTTTTATTATCAGCTATTGCTTCAGTAGTCATAAAAGCCGGTTCAGTAGCTTCAAATGGTTCATAAAACCGTAGCTCAAAATCTACTCTTTCACCTTCTGTAATCTTAACTATTTCCTGTTCTCCCTTCCCTACATCTTCATGCTCGCTGTCCCAGGCAGAAACAAAGCCAACGGTTCCATCTGTACCACTGTAAGATTTCTCCATTTCAGGATCTATAGTTGCCCATTTACTGTAGTTGTCCTGATTTTTAAGATGTTTTACATAATCAAAAACTTCTTCTTTTGGCTGGTCGATCACAATATCACGCTCAACCTCATAATTCTTCTTTACGAATATTGCGACGATTAGTGGAATTGCAATTATTACTACTATTACAATCAGGATCTTTTTTAAAATGCTCATATAATTTAGTATTAGGTTAAAGTAATTTAAGCCAAAATTTTAACATTAACCTCTCAGGTCACAGGCATCGGGACTTAAGATGTGTGTTTTTTGCTGGGGACATACCATGAAACCTTAAATAGCACAGGGTTCTTTAACCTAAATAAACCAGGGCCAGAAAAGCAGGAATGCTAATTCCCAGGGATATGAGCGCGGGTTTGATCCAGTCTTTTTTTTCATATTCGGTTTCTTTGCCTATATACCTATTCCAGAAATATTCGTTAAGAATAAGACCTCCCAGTATATTTAAAGGCAACGAGAAATTAGTGCTGGTCTTTGCAGATTGCATAGTAAAGATGATCCCAATAACATAGATAATTATGAATACTAATACCTGCATAATTCCCTTTCTCTCTTTAATACATCTTAAATTACTAATAAGCAATACAGCTCCAAAAAGTACAGAGAAAAGTCCTGAAAATACCAGGATCAATCTCTTGGAATAGAATTGTGGCAGGTTTCCGGGATCATGCGGAATTTCGTTTTGAGGCCGGGCGTTTTCTTGATGATTATCTGTCATTATAGCTTATATATAGGCAAGTAAATAAGTGAACTTATTAAATTAAAAGAGGCGGCGAAAATAGGTAAAAATCCGGATTTTTTTCGTGATGGACGCCTATAGGGAAGATTGCAATTGTTTTGCCGTTCTATACAAAAAAAGCCTGCGGTTTTACCGCAGGCTCTATAATCAAATATAAACAGATTTATTTGAGTTTCTCATATAGCTTTTCAGCTACCAATCCTGAAGAAGCGGGATTCTGACCGGTAATTAAATTTCCATCCACGAGCGCATATTCTGCCCAGTCATCGGCTTTAGAATAATTGCCGCCATTTTTCTTCAGCATATCCTCTACTAAGAAAGGTACAACCTCTGTTAATTGCACAGCTTCCTCTTCGGTATTCGTAAAACCGGTTACCTTTTTACCTTTTACAAGAGGCTCCCCATCCTTTCCTTTTACATCTTTTAAAGCTGCCGGTGCATGGCATACAAAAGCAATTGGCTTTTCCTGACGGTTAAATGTTTCAATTAATGAAATAGAAGTTTTATCATTTGCAAGATCCCATAATGGACCGTGGCCTCCGGGATAAAAAACAGCATCGAAATTCTCTGCTTTTACTTCGTCCAGTTTTACAGTATTGTTAATCACTTTCTGAGCATCCTCGTCATTATGAAAACGTTTTGTGTCCTCTGTTTGATTGTCTTCTGTATCACTATTAGGGTCTATAGGTGCTTTCCCACCTTTAGGTGAAGCTACGGTTATATCTACTCCTTTGTCTAATAATGTATAATACGGGCTGGCAAATTCTTCTACCCAAAATCCTGTTTTTTCTCCTGTGTCTCCCAGTTTGTCATGGGAAGTCAATACAAATAGTACTTTCATAGTCTTTTCTTTTTTAGAGTTAATAATTTCTTTTTTCTGTTGGCTGTTTATTGTCAAACTATATAAACTTAACGCCATTAAAATCAAATACTTCATTTATACTTTTACTACCATCTTGCCTTTATTCTTTCCATCGAAAAGGTCCAGAAAGGCCTGTGGAATATTTTTAAAACCTTCCTTCACCGTTTCGGTATAGGTTAATTTGCCCTCCTTAAGCCATTCTGCCAGTTTCTGTACCCCTTCGGCGTGCTTATCAGCAAAATCTGAAATAACGAATCCCTGCATCAAAGAACTTTTTTTAATAAGAAAGGGTTGCACACTTGTACTTTGTGGAAGGGAAGTTTCATTATAAACTGAAATCGCCCCGCATACCACAGTTCGTGAAAATTTATTGATGTTAAAGAGCACCGCTTCAGAAATCTCACCTCCTACATTATCAAAATAAATATCCACACCATCAGGACAAGTTTTTTTGATGTCTTCGGTCATATTTTCAGCGGTATTGTAATTAATGCCTTTGTCAAAGCCGAAATCATTTTTAATCATTTCCACTTTCTCATCGGTGCCGGCAATTCCAACTACTTTTAATCCCATAATCTTCCCTATCTGACCAACAGTACTACCCACTGCACCAGCTGCGCCTGAAACTAAAAGGGTTTCACCTTTTTTAGGTCTTCCTATCTCGGTAAGTCCTAAATAGGCTGTTAGCCCCGTCATTCCCAGAATACCCAAATAGGCAGATAACTGAGCTTTATCCTTATCAACCTTTATTAATCCATTAGCCTTGATCACCTGTTGCTCTTTCCAGGCCATCATTCCAGACACGTGATCACCTTTTTTAAATTCGTCATGTTTAGACTCTATTACTTCGGCAATAATGATAGATGTAATTGGTTTATTGAGCTCAAATGGAGGGATATAGGAGGGGGAATCGTTCATTCGTCCTCGCAGATATGGATCTACCGATACATATAATGCTTTTACAAGCACTTCACCATCCCCGGGATCTTGAACACTTTCCGTATCAAACTTAAAATCTGCCATTTCTGGTCGGCCTTTCGGGCGATTTTTCAATAAGATTGTTTTAGTCTCTTTCATACTCTCTTTACTATTTTTTAATACTGTTCCAGGCCATTTCGTAGGCCGCATCTATATTGTGCGCATTTAGCCTGAGGCTTCCCCGTTGTTGCATGTTCATGAGGAATGCAATGGGATAAATACTAAAAGCATATAAAGTGTAGGGAGATACTTCCTTTATCAATCCTTGCTTTTGCCCCTTCTTCCACAGATCAAGTAATGGCTGCAAGTGCTTTAAACCTTCCTGCCTTCCTGCTTCATCTATGATAGGAGAATTATCACACTGAGAAAGGAAGAAAGCTTCCTCCACTTCCTGAAGTTTGAACTCTGCAATGTTCTTCCATATAATTTTAAAACCTTCTTCTACCTCCATTCCCTCTTCATAATTTTTGAAAGCATAACGGGTAAAAGCCGATTTAACCTCAATATAAACCTGGTTTACCAAATCCTGCTTATTCTCAAAATAGAGATAAATGGTACCCGCTGAAACCCCGGCCATTTTAGCAATTTTAGACATTGGGGTGGCATGAAAGCCATTATTGTTAACCAACTGGATAGTCGCTCGAATAAGGTCTTTCCTCTTAATTTCAGATTTGGCAGGTATATTCATGGAACAAATTCTGAGGCGAAAATATAAAAATGAACGTTCATTCATTTAATTTTCTAGAGGTTTAGCATAGGTTTAACCTGAATGGGAAATTTAGAGAAGGTTTATTAAGTATATGTTAATTACTGGAATAGCTCCGGTTAGAGTAATTATACAATACGAATATTCTAAGCATATTCATGAATGGACAATCACTCATTTCTCATCTTTCCCAGCTTTCTGGTCTCGTCATCATCCAGGACCGGGATAACGGTGGCATCCAGTATTTCATTCCAATTCAGAGCCCAGTTTGAAAGAGCCATCGCATCATCGGTTTCAAAAATAGCTACGCCGTTAAAGCCGGCAATATCATGCCATCTGCCTATTAGTGTTATCTTATCTCCGTAATCTGCGGCATCATCTTCCGCGCTCATTTGAGAAAATCCTTTGAGGGCATCGTGTCTGTGTTCTTCGTGTATTCTCCAGGTCATCATAAATTTCATATCCGGTAAATTTTAATTAATAAATTTAGTTTAGTAAAATACCGAATTTTAAAGGCCGACAGAATGGGTGAATTGCCTGAATCTTCGTCGAATTCTTTAAGAGGTAGCTCTATACATTGGCTGTAATAATTATTGAATTTTATAACACTGAATAGAATTCTGAAATAGAATTTGTGAAAACATGTTTAGCATTTCCGGGATTCCCCAGATGCCGGGGATTTTCTTCATTCACTAATGGCAGGGTGAGTAATTTTTTATTCCCGGAGATTTTCGACCAGAAATTAGAACGATAATGCAGGGGAATGGTGAAATAGGAGAGATATCTGCCTATATATTCCAGATAATCTTCGCTGCAGATTTCCTGGGAAATATTCATCACCTCTATTTCCTCCTCATGGACTAATGTCTGCTGAAATTCTACTGCATTCAGAGGTAAACCTTCTTTTATAATTATAATTTTATATTCCGGGTCCATGAAAAACCATTTCTTCTCATCCTGCAGGTAAATCTCTATAAGTTCATGGGCAGGCTCCTCCTCATCAGCATCGCTTATATCTGCATTTAGCCAGAGCTTTCTCGCTTTAAATCCTAAAGCTTGCAAGCTGCATAAAAGGAGCGCGACATAACCTGGGCAGCCGGTTATATTTTCCGCATCCACATGCTTTAATAGAAACTGAAAATTACCTGCCTCCGGAGAGTCACAGATAATTGCCCAATTTTCATTAACCCAGGCTTCTAATTTTAAAAATTTTTGAAGATCTGATTTTTCCCTTTCCACCAATGCTTCCAGCTCATATTTTTCTATAAAGGCATTTAGCTGTTCCTTAACCGGGGTAAAGGTAAATGGCAGGCCTATGTGTTTCTTCTTCTTATAAATAAGACTCATTAATTTCTGATTGGTTGCCGGTGCCGACTCCAAATAATATTTCATTCCCGGGACACCACCGGGGAATGATTAGATTATTCAGGCAATAAAATCCGGTTAAGGAGTAGAGTGATTTATTGCCTAAATACAAATCGTCTTCAGAAAAAAGTGCAGGGCCTTTTTAAGGAAGTCTAAACTAATATTTTCTAATGAAATTTCACGCTTTGGGATATAAATAACTTTAAATTTTATCAGAAATTTCCGTCCGTTTAAGAAGCTCATTAATTTTTTGTGTAAAGCGCGGGATGCTTTGATTGTTTCTCAAAAGTTGAAGTCAGCAATCCTGCTATAAATTTTGATCTGCTCTTCATAGGTTTTAACTATTCTAAATTTAATCTTATAAGAAAATATTATTTTATTTTTAAAGGGTTAACTTATTAAAACCTTCCAAAAATGTCTGACAATAATCCATCCAACAATCCTGATAACCACAAAGTTTGGGAAGTAAATGAATCAAGCCGATGCCCTTTTATGGGAGGAGCATTAAACTATACGGCCGGTTCGGGAACCTCAAACCGCGACTGGTGGCCTAACCAGTTAAATTTAAATATCCTGAGACAGCATTCCTCACTTTCAGATCCCATGGATAAGGATTTCAATTATGCCGAGGAATTCAAAAAGCTGGATCTGAAGGCTGTAAAACAGGATCTTTTTAACCTAATGGAAGACTCCCAGGAGTGGTGGCCAGCAGATTATGGGCATTACGGGCCTTTCTTTATAAGAATGGCGTGGCATAGTGCCGGTACGTATAGAATTGGCGATGGCCGTGGTGGAGCAGGTTCGGGTACTCAGCGTTTTGCACCGCTTAATAGCTGGCCAGATAATGCAAACCTTGATAAGGCACGATTGTTACTTTGGCCAGTTAAACAGAAATATGGAAGAAAAATATCCTGGGCAGATCTTATGATTCTCGCCGGAAATTGTGCCCTGGAGTCTATGGGTTTTAAAACATTTGGTTTTGCTGGGGGACGTGAAGATGTTTGGGAACCAGAACAGGATATTTACTGGGGTGCTGAAGGGGAATGGCTTGGTAATAAAGAACGCTATTCTGAAAATCAGGATCTTGAAAATCCTTTAGGCGCCACCCATATGGGGCTCATTTATGTAAACCCTGAAGGACCTAATGGTAATCCAGATCCTGTTGCTGCAGCTAAAGATATTCGGGAGACCTTTGGAAGAATGGCTATGAACGATTACGAAACTGTTGCACTCATTGCCGGAGGTCACACCTTCGGAAAAACTCATGGTGCCGCAGATGCCGAAAAATATGTAGGCCATGAACCAGCCGGTGGTAGTATTGAAGATATGGGACTGGGCTGGAAAAATTCTTTTGAAAGTGGAATGGGTGAGCATACCATCACCAGCGGTATAGAAGGAGCCTGGACTAATACACCCACTAAATGGAGCAATAAGTTTTTTGAGAATCTATTTAATTTTGAGTGGGAATGTATAAAGGGTCCCGGAGGAGCATATCAATGGAGGCCTAAAAATGGCGCAGGTGAAGGTACTATTCCAGATGCTCATAACCCCTCTAAATCACATGCCCCTTTTATGCTTACCACAGACCTGTCTTTAAAGGAAGACCCGGCTTATAAAAAGATTTCAAGGCACTTCTTTGAGAATCCTGAAGAATTTGCAGATGCCTTTGCACGGGCATGGTATAAATTAACTCATAGAGATATGGGGCCGGTTTCAAGGTACCTTGGGCCGGAAGTGCCCAGCGAAGAACTTATATGGCAGGATCCCATTCCAATGGTTAATCATGAACTTATCAATGAGAATGATATTTCAGTTTTAAAAGGAAAGATTCTGGATTCAGGCTTAACAATATCAGAACTGGTATCCACGGCCTGGGCTTCGGCTTCAACATTTCGGGGTTCAGATAAAAGAGGAGGTGCCAATGGTGCTAGAATAAGACTGGCACCCCAGAGACATTGGGAAGTAAATAATCCATCCCAATTAAGAAAGGTAATTGAAACCTATGAAAAACTTCAGGAAACATTTAATAATGAACAGTCGGGAAATAAGAAGGTGTCACTGGCAGATCTTATTGTACTAGGTGGCTGCGCTGGTGTGGAAAAAGCTGCACGAAAGGCTGGTCACGATATCACTGTGCCATTTACTCCTGGTAGGGCAGATGCCACTCAGGAACAAACAGATGTGGAAGCATTTGAACCTCTTGAACCTAATGCTGAAGGTTTTCGTAACTATTTCCGGAACCGGGATCATATATCGGCTTCTGCAGAAGAATTATTAATAGATCGTGCCCAGCTCCTTACTTTAACCGCTCCAGAAATGACTGTTTTGGTAGGAGGTATGAGGGTATTGGAAACCAATTATGATGGGTCTAAAAGAGGGGTTTTTACAGACCGTCCGGGAACGCTTACCAACGATTTCTTTAAAAATATTCTTGATATGAGAACTACATGGAAAGCAAGCTCAAATTCACAAAATGAATTTACAGGGAGCGATCGTAGCTCAGGAGAAGAGAAATGGACGGGTAGTCGTGTAGATCTTATTTTTGGATCTAATTCAGAATTAAGGGCTATCGCTGAGGTTTACGGTACCCATGATGCACAGGAAAAATTTGTAAGGGATTTTGTTTCGGCCTGGGACAAGGTGATGAATCTTGATCGCTTTGACCTACAATAGACAGATGTCATTTTAAATAATTCAAAGGGTGATCATAAAAAAGGTCACCTTTTTTTATAATTTCAAATAGTTCTCGTCTTGAGGGAAGGCATTCTGAATTGAATGACCAGGGAAGAAAGTATGGTAATTCCCCCAATAGACAGTACTGCATATTCTACCCCAAAAGCATCGGCGATTAGTCCGGAGGTTATAGCCCCAATGGCATAACCCAGATCCCGCCATAGTCTAAATACCCCTATACTTTCTGCCCGCTGTCCCGGATGGGTGGCATCGGCGATCGCAGATAGAAAAGTGGGGTACACAAGAGCGGTACCAATTCCCAGAACAGATGATATAGTCGCTAATTGATAAAATTCGGTAAAATAAGGAATAAGTAAAATGGCAATTCCCTGTAATAACATCCCTATAAAAAGCAGGGCTTTTTTGGAGTAGATATCGGCCATCTTCCCGGTAAATAGTTGTCCTATACCCCAAACTGCCGGATATATAGCTGCGATAATACCAATACTTTTTGAATCATAATTAAATGAAAGCAGCAGGATGGGCAATAATCCCCAGATCATACCATCATTGAGGTTGTTAACAAGCCCGGCCTGAGTTACTGAACTTAAGGTTCTATCTCTAAATGTAGTTTCGGTAAAAATATTTCCCAGTTTTTGGGTGGTGGTAGATTGCTGTTCTTTATGCACGAAAGCCCGGGTATCT
>JAHELO010000336.1 GCA_024644145.1 Christiangramia sp. | reverse complement strand
TTTGTAATCAGAAAATAAAAGTCTCTATTCAGCCACTGTAAGAGCGAGTATGTTCTATTAAAAGAATATTTCCTGGGCCAGTCTATAAGTGTTTGCGTGAGCTTCTATAATGACCTTGATATCCTTTGAATAACCGCCACCCATACTGCATTGCACCGGAATGTTGAGGTCATGGCAGGTTTGTAAGACGAATCTGTCCCGTTCCTTGCAACCGGCAATAGAACAGGATAATCGTCCCAGTTTGTCTGTTGCCAGGATATCCACGCCGCAGAGATAAAAGATAAAGTCTGGCTGTGTTTTTTCTATAAGGCCGGGCAGTATGTTTTTAAGTTCAATGAGATAGGCCTCATCTCCTGTTCCATCCTCCAGTTCTATATCCAGGTCTGAAACTTCTTTCCGGAATGGATAATTGCCCTTTCCATGCATGGAAAAAGTGAACACGGTTTCATCATTTTTGAAGATCTCTGCAGTCCCGTTCCCCTGATGTACATCGAGATCTACGATAAGGATCTTTTTAGCAAATCCATTATCCTGAAGGTAACGCGCTCCAATTGCCTGATCATTCAACAGGCAGAAGGCTTCGGCTCGGTTGGTATAGGCATGGTGAGTGCCGCCTGCAATATTCATAGCTATGCCATTCTTTATTGCATAATCGCAGGCTTTCATTGTTCCCTCTGCAATAATCTGCTCCCGGTCTACCAGGGCCTGAGATAGCGGAAATCCTGAGACTCGTATCTCTTTACGTGTTAATTCCAGATTGAGTAATCTATTAACGTAATCTGTATCATGGATCGCTAAGATTGAGTCCGGTTGCGGAAAGCCGGGCTCAAAAAAATTTTCACCTGTACAGGTGCCTTCATGCAGTAGCTGTTTTGGAAGCAGCTCATACTTCTCCATTGGAAAGCGGTGACCATCTGGCAGGGGATGTCTATAAATAGGATGGAAAGCAATTTTCAGCATAATTGTAATAAAAAACCTGTCAATTCGAGCGAAGTCGTAAGGACAGGTTTAGATCTTAGGTATCATAATTTGGCTACGCTCAATATGACGACCTCTATTTAATTTATGGTAGAACCGCTTTTTACACCGTCTTCATCTGGATTTACAAAAACCAGCTTTCCTTCTGCATTTTCGGTCATCAGGATCATACCTTCACTTTCTACTCCACGTAATTTTCGCGGCGCAAGATTTATCAGAATGGTTACTTTCTTACCAATGATCTCTTCTGCTTTAAAATGTTCAGCAATTCCTGAAACCACAGTTCTCTTATCCAGACCGGTGTCAACTTTTAAAACCATTAATTTTTTAGTTTTAGGCATTTTTTCAGCCTCAACAATGGTTCCCACACGCAGATCCATTTTTGTAAAGTCTTCAAAAGTTGCAATCTCCTTTTGAGGCTCAGCTTTTTGATCTTCCATCGCGTTAGCGGTCTTGGTAGCTTCTAATTTTTCAAGTTGTTTTTCCATCTGCTCATCTTCAATTTTACTGAATAATAATTCCGCTTTGCCAATCTGGTGTCCTGCTGGAATCAAAGCTTCTTTAGTACCTATAATGTCCCAGTCTGGGGTGTTATCTGAATTTTCATCCACATGGTTAAGCATTTTCTTCAGTTTTGCTGAGGTGAACGGCAGGAAAGGTTCACTGATTATAGACAAAGCAGAAGCGATCTGGAGTGCCACATACATAATGGTCTTAACCCTTTCTTCATCTGTCTTGATAAGTTTCCATGGTTCTTCATCTGCAAGGTATTTATTACCCAGTCTTGCGAGGTTCATCAGCTCACCCTGAGCTTCTCTGAATCTATATCGCTCTATGGAATTAGCGATGACAGAAGGATATGCTTTTAATTCAGCGATCGTATTTTCATCAACTTCTGAATAGGCTCCCGGTTCAGGAACTATTCCGTCATAATATTTGTTAGTAAGTACTACTACCCGGTTTATGAAATTACCGAAAATGGCAACCAGCTCGTTATTGTTTCTTGCCTGAAAATCTTTCCAGGTAAAATCGTTGTCCTTCGTTTCCGGAGCATTAGCAGTTAAAACATATCTTAGAACATCCTGCTGGCCGGGGAAGTCTTCCAGATATTCATGAAGCCAAACCGCCCAGTTCCTGGAGGTAGAAAGTTTCTTCCCTTCCAGGTTAAGGAATTCGTTTGCCGGTACGTTTTCTGGTAGTATATAATCTCCGTGTGCTTTGAGCATTACCGGGAAGATTATACAATGGAATACGATATTATCTTTCCCAATAAAGTGTACTAGCTTTGTATTCTCATCTTTCCAGTACGGCTGCCAGTCTTTACCTTCCTGTTCAGCCCATTCTTTGGTAGAAGATATATACCCGATAGGAGCATCAAACCAAACATAAAGCACTTTACCGTCTCCTCCTTCAACAGGAACCGGAATTCCCCAATCCAGGTCGCGGGTTACCGCACGTGCGCGCAGGCCATCATCTATCCAGGATTTCACCTGACCGTAAACATTGCTTTTCCAGTCGGCTTTATGACCTTTCAGGATCCATTCCTTCAAAAATTCTTCATATTGATCTAATGGTAAAAACCAGTGTCTGGTTTCCTTTAAAGTAGGCGCGGCTCCGGTAATGGTCGATTTAGGATTAATAAGATCTGTGGCATTAAGCGATGTGCCGCAGCTTTCGCACTGGTCCCCATACGCCTCTTCATTTCCACATTTGGGGCAGGTACCCGTTACAAACCTGTCGGCCAGAAATTGCCCGGCTTCTTCATCATAAAGCTGTTCGGTAGATTCTTCTATAAACTTGCCATCTTCATACATCTTCTTGAAAAATGCCGATGCAGTTTCGTGATGCATCTTTCCTGAAGTCCGGGAATAATT
>JAHELO010000335.1 GCA_024644145.1 Christiangramia sp. | reverse complement strand
CTGCCCCTTTTTCTACTGCATCCCTGGCTTCATTGATCTTGGAAACTGTAGCGGTGGCACCCAGAGGAAATCCAATTGTAGCCGCTATCTTTACCGTTGAACTTTCTAACTGTTCTTTCACCAGGGGCACATAACAGCTGTTTACACATACGGCAAAGAACCCCTGCTCTTTAGCTACCTTACATAATTGCAGGATATCTGCCTCTGTTGCTGTAGCCCCGAGAAGGGTGTGATCTATATATTTATGCAATTCCATTAATTCTTTTTAATAATTTGAATTTACGCTCTTTAACTTTTCCTGAATGCGTACCTGAGCTATAGCTAAAATAATCTCAAATGAAATTATCATCCTGAGATTCAAACAGGGTCAGTTAAAACCCATAATTTACACTTTTGTTTAATAAAAACTTAATTCTAAGAATTATAACCCGATTTTTAACCAAAACGTCCAAAAAAGGAAGCTTGTCTAAATATTAATGATTAATTTCGAACAATTCAATATGGCAAACAAAGAATTGAAAATTTACGAAAGTGATTTCCTTCGGATCAATTTCGAAAAGGAAAAGGACTGTTTTGTACAATATTGGAAAAAATCGCCCGAAACTTATTCCACACTGCTTAAAGAGTTTGAGGAGTATACCTCTTATTTTATGGATCACACTCCCTCAAAAACCTTATGGTTACAGGAGAATTTCCAGTTACCAATCAATGAAGAAATACATGAATGGATAGAAGAGAATGTGAATAAACCCTGTGTGGAATATGGATGTGAAAAGGTTGCATTTGTTGTGGGTAAAGATGTGCTGGTGCATCTAAGTGTTATGAGTTATTTTCAGGAATCGAACTCGGTAATACGGCCGGTTCATTTCGCAACAGAGAATGAAGCGCGGCAATGGCTTCACCAAGGCAAAACTTTTCCAAAACCACACGCAGAGATAAAGATTCTTTTTGAAGGTGTGGACAGCCAGGGAAATTCAATAATCAAAATAAAGAGATCTTCCAGTGACATTACCAATACCCTGATGTCTTTTGGGCACCTGCTTGAGGAGAATAATTTCATTAAAACGAATGTTTCCAACTATACAAAGCTCACCAAACGCGAAAAAGAACTAATGCTTTTATTCGCTCAGGGCATGAGGCAACAGGAAGCAGCAGATAAATTATTCATTTCAGTACAAACTGTTAGAACTCACTGGAAGAACATAAAAAAGAAACTCAATATTAAATCACTGGCAGACGTTATTAAATATGTAAACGCCTTTGATATGAAATAGAAATTTTCAGTATAAAAGTTTCTTCCAAAAATATAGGGTTTCTCCCGCGTGTTAGTCTTAAAGCTCCAGTTTTTCCAGTTCTACAATTCCTGTCCCACTTACGGTAACTGAGATCCATAATTCATGTTCACCCGCTTTAAGGTTTGAAACCTCTAATTTATCTAAAGAGCCTATTAGATGAACACCCTCTTTAGCTTCCAGCTTATTCTCCAATTTTTCATTTAAAGAACTCACCTTCTCTTCAATATGAGGCATTAGATTAAAATTCATCTTCTTCTTAAGCTTATCATACATCCACCTGTTCACAACAGTCTCCAGAAGCTGGTCTGCGAACCAGTTATTGGTTTTCCCATCTACCTCATAATCCTTAAGAGAAATATGCTGTAACTCCCTGTCGAGTTGCAGGGCTGCATGAAAAAATATTTTCACCTGCTTATTCTTGAAAAGACTGGTTAGAGTCTGCAGATTAAGGTTGACCTTAAGATCAAATTCTTCCAGCTCACTTTTCTCAATGGACACATCCAGTATCTGTGCATAATTAGATTTCTTACCTTCAGAATTCTCCTTGCTTATGATCTCTCCTACCAGTTTCTCTCTTAGATATTTATCAAGGATAGGGTAACCGATAATGACGGGCATGGTAATATTGATGTTCTGATCGCTAAATTCATCTTTCACGTACATAACTCCTTCTATATTTTATCTATGCTTCAATTATTATTGGTATGATCTTTCAGTTTAGAATTCAAATATCCAAACACTAAATTGATTACGACAACAAATATGGTAAATATTAACAAAGGCAGGTAAAGGCCGAAGCCGGCAAAACATCCCGCCGCTGCACTGCACCAGATTGTTGCGGCGGTAGCCAGGCCTTCTACTTTTTTTCCTTCTTCACCGTGCAGGATCACCCCAGCCCCTAGAAATCCTACACCAACCACTACCTGGCCCACAATACGCGTCATATCTGTACCTCCTGTATCTTTAAAAAGCAGGGAAATGATAATAAAAGCCGAAGCGCCAAGAGCAACAAGCATATTGGTTTTAAGACCTGCTGGTTTGCCTTTAACCTGTCTTTCGAGGCCCATTAGTAAACCGGCAAAAGCTCCCGCTCCGGTTTTAAATATAAATTCTGAGATCTCTAGTTCCATTTTGAGAAGATTGATTTCTTAAAGCTAAGAAAATCTATCCATGTCTGGAAGCTGTACAGATAAGTTGAAGAAGTAATAAACAAAAACCTTTCAGATATCTGAAAGGTTTTTTGATATTAACCCAAAAATGGAGATTAGGTTTCGTATTAAATTCCTACCCTACATTGAAATAAAATACTTTCTCCATTAACAAAAGATTATTACTCTGCTAATTTAGGTATACTATAAGGCTTATAAAATACCCAGAAAGGGGTATTTTTTAGGTTCTGGTATTAGAATACTGACCGAAGAAAGTTATTCATCACTGAGATTGTAAAGTTTTATTTACTTTTTGTAAAACACATCATACATTTTATATATTTGTAAAGCAAACTTTACATATTAAGAAATAATGGAAAAAATTAAGAACAAGCAAATAGCTTCGGTAAGGGACACTACT
>JAHELO010000334.1 GCA_024644145.1 Christiangramia sp. | reverse complement strand
AGGGCAAAGTAGATAAAGATAAATTTTTCGGAGTACAGGCAGATATCAAGTATTTAGCTGAATGGATCAATACATTTGTCACCAGAAAAAACAGGTGGCTATCTCCAAAATATCTGATTGGAGAAAGTTATGGGACCACCAGGGTATCTGGATTGGCCCTGGAATTGCAAAACAGCCAGTGGATGTATCTTAACGGTGTGATCCTGGTTTCCCCTACAGAGATAGGGATAGATCGTGAAGGACCGGTGGAAGTAGCAAACAGGCTTCCATATTTTGCTGCAGCTGCCTGGTATCATAAAGCTCTTTCGCAGGAATTGCAAAATAAAGATCTTGAAGAACTTCTACCAGAAGTAGAAGATTATGCCATTAATGAAGTATTGCCTGCGCTGGTAAAGGGTGGCTTTATAGAAGATTCAAAAAAGCAGAAAGTAGCAGAGAAAATGGCTTTCTATTCAGGGATCGATAAAAAAGTGATCCTGCAAAATAATCTTGAGGTACCTTTCAGGTATTTCTGGAAGGAGCTGTTAAGGGAGAACGGAGGATATACGGTTGGGCGACTAGATTCCAGATATCGTGGCCTTGATGCAAAAGAAGCGGGCGATCATCCAGATTACAATGTAGAATTAACCTCATGGCTGCATTCTTTTACCCCGGCGATCAATTACTATATCAGGGAAGAACTTAATTTTAAAACAGACCTGAAGTATAATATGTTCGGGCCGGTACATCCATGGGACCGCAGCGGCAATAATACTGGGGAAAACTTAAGACAGGCTATGGCACAGAATAAAAATTTGGATGTGTTGATACAGTCCGGATATTTTGATGGAGCTACTACATACTTTAACGCCAAATATTCTATGTGGCAGCTTGACCCAAGCGGGAAAATGAAAGACCGCTTAAGCTTTAAAGGATACCGTAGCGGCCATATGATGTACTTAAGAAGTGAAGATCTAAAAAAGGCTAATGACGATCTTCGGGAATTCATACAAAACAGTTTACCCGGAGCAGAAGCTGCAAAATACTAGCATTATTTCTCTAATAAATATCCCTTCAAATCTGCGTAAGAACGTATTTGGAGGGATTTTTTTTGCTTATGCATGAGGCCTTTGATAGAGTCAGGAATATTCACTTTATCACCTATTACCTCTTCTACAGTGTCCAGAAATTTTACCGGGTGAGCGGTTTCCAGAAATGTTCCATGATAATCCTTATGGCTTTCTAAAAAACGTTTTAGTCCCAGATATCCCACGGCCCCATGCGGATCCAATATATATCCGGTGACATTGTGTACTTCTTTTATCGCCTTTTTTGTACTGGCATCATCAAAACTATAGGCCGAAAGTACCTTCTTAACCATTAAGTGATCATGACCAAATAATTGTAGTATCCTCACAAAATTACTGGGATCTCCTACATCCATTGCATTAGATATAGTGGCCACACTGGGCTTTGGGCGGTAAGCTTCAGTGTCGAGATAATTAGTAACCGTATCATTGGCGTTATTAGCTGCAACAAAATGATCTATCGGCAAGCCCATTTCTCTGGCAAGCAGTCCGGCACAAATATTTCCAAAATTCCCACTAGGAACTGAAAAAACCAGTTTTCTATTTAATTCTTTTAATTGTTTATAGGCCAGGAAATAATAGAACATCTGAGGTAACCATCGGGCAATATTAATGGAGTTTGCCGAGGTAAGCCTTCTGTGATCTGTAATCTCTGTATCTAAAAATGCCTGTTTAACCATCTGCTGGCAGTCATCGAAAACCCCGTCTACTTCCAAAGCTGTTATATTTTTCCCTAAGGTGGTAAGTTGCTTTTCCTGGATCTCACTTACCTTTCCTTTTGGATAAAGTATAACCACATCTATACCATCCACATCCAGAAATCCATGGGCTACGGCACCTCCGGTATCCCCTGAGGTGGCGACCAGCACCGTTATTTTTCCCAGATTACCTTTTTTTATAAAATATCCCAGGCTCTCAGCCATGAACCTGGCGCCCACATCTTTAAAAGCCAGGGTTGGACCGTGAAAGAGCTCCAAACTCCCTATATGATCATTAATCCTTACAACTGGAAATTCAAAATACAGGGTTTGTTCTACGATATCAATAAGGGCGGCATCGGGAATTTCATCTCCAACATAGTTCTTAATTACCTCAAAACCGACCTCCGTTTTGTCCAGCTTCTCTAAACTGTGAAAAAAAGAGTTTGGTAGTTTCACAACTTCTTCGGGAAAATACAAACCTTTGTCGGGAGCCAATCCTCTTACTACGGCATTTTCAAAATTGCTGTAATGCGATCTATTATTTAAACTGAAATATTTCATAAGATCTTTATCCCTTTTTGATTAATAGACGATAGATGTAATTCATAATCTATATGCTTACCTGAATAAAAATGATCAATTGCATTTTTAACATTAACTGCATTATACTCTCCCCGGCATAGTGCGAAAACCGAAGGTCCAGAACCTGATATCCCAAAGCCCAGCGCGCCATTTTCGGTCACCAAATCGTCCAGCTCTTTAAAATATGGAATAAGAATAGATCTTACGGGCTCTACGATATCATCCTGTAAACTCCTGCCCAGAAGTTCATAATCATTGGTATAGAGTGCACTCACAAGCGCTGCCAGGTTTCCCCACTGATTTATAGCCAGTTTAAGACTTACACTTTCCTTAATGATAGACCTGGAATCTTTTGTTTTAATTTCTATAAGGGGATGAAGAACCACTACTTTCAGTTCTGATGGCACAGGGAGGCTAATTACCTCCAGTGGCGAATAGCTGCGTACAAGACTAAAACCACCTAAAATAGCGGGGGCTACATTATCTGCATGGGCATTGCCACTGGCCAGCAATT
>JAHELO010000333.1 GCA_024644145.1 Christiangramia sp. | reverse complement strand
AGTAAAACCCTTTAAAATCGCCGACCATCAGGATGAGGGGAAAGATTCCAAAATGCTGGTAATTTCAGACGGGGATGTCATAAAGAATGACCTGCAGGCCGGGAAGCCACTGGAATTAGGATTTCAGCGGTATACCGGGAATACCTATGGCAATAAAGAATTTCTACTGAACGCAGTTAATTACCTTCTTGATGATAAGGGATTAATAGATATCAGGTCTAAGGAGATAAGCCTGGCATTCCTGGATAAGGAAAAAACTGCTCAGCAACGGGAATTATGGCAACTTATAAATATTGCCGGCCCGGTTCTTCTTTTATTCATTTTCGGAATTGCTTTCAGGTACTACAGAAAGCAGAAATATGTGAAGTAAAGCCTCCTGAAAAGTTCCTCAGGAAGTCAATAGCCACATATTAACAATTTTAGACTAGCCTTATTTAACAAACTACTGATAATCATTATATTATCTCATTTATCAATAGAAAGTCTGTTAATAAAAACTCGGTGAACAGCCCGTGATTTTTGACATATTAAAATATATTTGTAATTGATTCAAAATAAATCAATAAAAGCCGATGAAATTTATTGTATCCAGCAATTATCTGCTGAAACAGCTACAAATACTTGGAGGGGTAATCAACAACAGTAACACGTTACCAATATTAGACAATTTCCTTTTCGATCTTAATAACGACGAACTAACGGTTTCTGCATCAGACCTTGAAACTACAATGTCTGCAAAGCTTAAGGTGGAATCAGATTCAGAAGGTAAGATCGCAGTACCTGCGAAATTACTTCTTGATACTTTAAAGACTTTTCCTGAGCAACCATTGACCTTTGTAGTTGAAGATAACAATACGATCGAATTGAGTTCCAATCATGGTAAATATGCACTTGCATATGCTGATGGTGAAGAATTCCCTAATCCGGTTGAACTTGAAGATCCTAGCAGCACCATTGTAGAAGCTGATATTTTATCTTCTGCCATTTCTAAAACCATCTTTGCTTCAGGAAACGATGATCTTAGACCGGTAATGAGCGGGGTGTTCTTCCAGTTTACTGAAGACGGACTTACGTTTGTGGCAACAGATGCTCATAAGCTTGTAAAGTATTCCAGAGAAGATATTAAAGCGAACCAGGCTGCTGAATTTATTATGCCTAAAAAACCTTTGAACCTTCTAAAAGGAATTCTTGCTGGAAGCGAATCTGAAGTATTGATAGAATACAACGATTCCAACGCCAAATTCACGTTTGATGATACCCAGTTGATCTGTAGACTAATCGATGGGAAATATCCTAACTACGAGGCGGTAATTCCAAAAGAGAATCCTAATAAACTTACAATAGAAAGAAACCAGTTCTTAAGTTCTGTAAGACGTGTTTCTATATTCTCAAATAAAACAACTCACCAGGTAAGATTAAAGATCGCCGGGGCTGAGCTTAACATTTCTGCAGAAGATGTGGATTACAGCAATAAAGCTGAAGAGCGTCTAACCTGTGCTTACCAGGGAGATGATATGCAGATTGGGTTCAACTCAAGATTTCTTATCGAGATGTTGGGTAACCTTACCGCTGATGAAGTAATGCTGGAAATGAGCCTGCCAAACCGAGCTGGAATTCTTACTCCGGTAGATGGATTAGATCAGGGTGAAAAGATCACTATGCTGGTTATGCCGGTAATGCTTAACAACTAGAACCAGGCAGCAGTAAAAACCATAAAAATTAAAAAGCCCATTCATTTATTTGAATGGGCTTTTTCTATTTCAAACAATTTAAAATTAAACCGGCTCTATTTTAAAAATTCTATGGTGAGCGGGTAATAAGGCATTTCCCCATTACTTACTTTAATAGCATTCAGAATTGGGAGAATAAGTGCGAGAAGACCAATAAGGATCAGCAACACAATACCCAGCCCAAATAAAATTATAAGCGGAATACTTATAATTGAATAAATAAAAATACTTATCTGGAAATTAAGGATCATTTTTCCGTGCATATCCATTCCGGCAACTTTATCTTTTTGGGTTAGCCATAGCACCAGCGGAACAATAAATCCTCCTATGCCCGTCACCAGGTCCAGTAACTGGCTCAGGTGGGTCATGACTAACATTTGGTTGTCTTCTCTCATAATTTAGTTTTGATGGTTAATTAAAAGACGCAGATTCAAGAGCTTTGTTACAGAAATAGGGCTGGCAATGATTTCTTTTATAAATTTGCCGCATGAAGTTGAATGATACTATAGTTGCCCTGGCTACCCCTTCAGGAGCCGGTGCCATTGCCGTTATACGGGTTTCAGGACCAGATGCCATTAAGATCGTAGCTCCTTTGTTCAGGGCTAAAAGCAAAAAGGATCTTGCAGATCAACCTACGCATACCATCCACCTGGGAAATGTAATGGATGGGGAACGTACTCTGGATGAAGTACTGGTATCTGTTTTCAGGGCGCCAAAATCCTATACCGGCGAGGAAACTATTGAGATCTCCTGTCATGGAAGCCCATTTATTCAACAGGAGATCATTCAATTACTTATTAGAAAAGGTTGTCGTTCTGCTGAAGCCGGGGAATTCACCTTGCGTGCCTTCCTAAATGCAAAAATGGATCTTAGTCAGGCAGAAGCCGTGGCCGATCTTATTAATTCTGAAAATGCTGCTTCCCACCAGATGGCGATGCAACAAATGCGCGGAGGTTTTTCCAATGAAATTCAGAAACTACGTGAGGAATTACTGAATTTTGCCTCTCTTATAGAACTCGAATTGGACTTCGCTGAAGAAGATGTGGAATTTGCCAACCGAGATCAGTTTAAAGCTCTGGTCTCAAAGATACAGACCGTTCTAAAAAGGCTTCTGGATTCTTTCGCCACAGGAAATGTGTTGAAAAAT
>JAHELO010000332.1 GCA_024644145.1 Christiangramia sp. | reverse complement strand
GCGTCACTACGTTCGCGATGACCCTGAACAAGTATGAATGCCATTTGGGAAAGCACCGATTTTTAAACTTACTACATTGCCTTATTGTTAAATCCCCGCAGTCATTGCGAGCCCTGGCGACGCAATCTCATACCCATTTACAGTCTTTATTCAAACACAGTCCTTTGGATCGCGTCACTTCTTTCGCGATGACCCTGAACTGGTATGAATGTCGTTTGGGAAAGCACCAGTTTTCAAACCTCCTACCTTGAAATATTACTCAATAAAAAAAGCCTGAACTTTCGTTCAGGCTTTTTGCACTTTGTTGGCCTACTAGGGCTCGAACCTAGACTCTTCTGGACCAAAACCAGACGTGTTGCCAGTTACACCATAGGCCAATGCTTAAATGCGGATGCAAATTTAAGACAAAGTTTAGTTTACACAAACTTTTTCGAGAAATTTTACTGAAAAAAACACGCTTTTATTCACCTCCAGCTCCTGCCCCTTCATTCTCAGCATTTTCCAAAATATTTGGTTTTATCTTTCGTTTTTTAAGCATTCAGCATTTTATTATTAAATTCGCCACTTTAGTACAACTACGCTAGTATTTATGACAGATCTTAACTTTAGTAAGTGGAACAAAATCCTGGGATGGCTGGTTTTTGTCATCGCCTTAACTACCTACACTCTTACTCTGGAACCTACGGCAAGTTTTTGGGATGCCGGTGAATATATCGCAACCTCAGCAAACCTGGAAGTAGGACACCCTCCAGGAGCTCCGTTTTATCAAATGATGGGAGCTTTCTTTTCCACCTTCGCACCAGATAATACTAAAGTAGCTTTAATGGTGAACTTTATGTCTGGCTTTGCCAGTGCAATAGCCATTATGTTCATGTTCTGGTCTATAAGCCTGCTGGTATTAAAAGTTGCCGGACCGGTGAATAAACTTACGCCCTCTAAAAAACTGGCAGTTTTAGGAAGTGCACTCGTAGGATCTCTAGCCTTTACTTTTACCGATAGTTTCTGGTTTAATGCCGTGGAAGCCGAAGTATACGCCATGGCAGCCTGTTTTATGAGCGTAATGTTCTACTTAGGTCTTCTCTGGGAACGCGACATGTTCACTCCGCGTGGAAACCGCTGGATCATTTTGATTTCTCTGGTCATAGGCCTCTCATTTGGAGTACATTTTATGGGACTCTTAACTTTGCCCGCGATCGGATTCCTTTATTTCTTTAAGAACTATAAAGAGGTAACTGTGAAGAACTTCATTATCGCCAATATTGTGGTGGTGGCTGTACTTATGTTCATTTTTAAATTACTTCTACCTTATACCCTCACTTTCTTCTCAGCTTCGGAATTGTTCTTTACCAACAGCCTGGGAATGCCTTTTAATACAGGTACCATTATCGCTCTACTGGTTATAATCGCCGCCTTCTATTTCGGAATAAATTATACCCGCAAAAAGAATCTGTATAAATACAACACCTTATTATTATGTATCCTGTTTGTACTGGTAGGATTTTCCAGTTGGGTGATGTTACCTATAAGAAGTAATGCTCCTACGGTAATTAATGAAAACAGCCCGGACAATGCCCGGGAGCTTCTGGCATATTATAACCGGGAACAATACGGTGAAACCCATCTGTTTTACGGGCCACAATGGTCTGAAATGTATTCTGGCCTGGACCCTGACAACCCTTATGAAGATGCCAAGCCAAAATTTGAGAAAGATGAAAAGCTCGGCAAATATGTGATCGTAAATGAATATAAAAACGCCAAGCAGAACCTGGATGATGATCACAAAGCTGTACTGCCGCGAATGTGGAGTACAGAGCATGCGGTAAATTACATGGAATTCACCGGGCCGCTGGAATTCAAGATAAAACCTGAATATCAGGGAGAGGACAGGTTGCTGCAGGCAGTGAACCAGTTCAAAACTCAGTTTTCCCGAGGAGAAAGGGATATGGAAGATTACCATAACTTCCTGAAACAATTCAGTGAATATATAGATGTTGAGAAGCCAACCTTTGCAGAAAATATTGGTTATCTCCTGGAATACCAGATAGGCTATATGTACTGGAGATATTTTATGTGGAATTTCACTGGTCGCCAGGATGACATTCAGGGAAAATATACAGATCTACATGGGAACTGGATAAGCGGTATAGACTTTATAGATGAAATGCATATCGGGACTCAGGATAATTTGCCCTCAGATGCAAAAAATAATAAGGCACGAAACACCTATTTCTTCCTTCCGTTTATATTAGGATTAATAGGCCTGGTATTCCATTTAAAAAGAGATAAAAAGAACTTCTGGGTATTGATGGTCTTCTTTCTTTTTACCGGAATTGCCTTGAAAATTTATCTCAACGAGCGACCTTTTGAACCACGTGAAAGAGATTATGCACTGGTAGGTTCTTTTTATGTATTTGCCATGTGGATAGGCTTCGGGGTATATGCAATCTTCGATAAACTTAGAAATTCGATAAGTCCAAAACTAGCAGCACCGGTGGTTATCATAGCAAGTTTGCTGTGTGTTCCTGTTCTTTTAGCTTCAGAAAACTGGGATGACCACGACAGGTCCGGCCGGGATTCAGCGTTAACCATGGCCCGGATGTATCTCGATTCGGTAGATGAGCACGGAATCCTATTCACCATTGGGGATAATGATACATTTGCCCTTTGGTATGTTCAGCAGATCGAAAAATACCGGACAGATGTAAGGATCGTTAATACCAGCCTTCTGGCCACCGATTGGTATATAGACCAGATGAAACGCAAGGCTTTTGAAAGTGAAGCCCTGCCATCCCAATTGGAAAATGAGTTCTACAATGGAAAGAACGATGCGATCTTCCTTAGAGAAGTTACCCAGGATACTATACCAATTGGAACCTGGATGAATTATATTGA
>JAHELO010000331.1 GCA_024644145.1 Christiangramia sp. | reverse complement strand
CAGATGCTTCCTACCTTAAAGAAGGTTGCCGGGGCCGAGAATGTTAAATTAATGAAGGCTACAACCGGTGGAGAGGATTTTTCCTTTTTTCAGGAAAAAATTCCGGGTCTCTACTTTTTCCTTGGGGGAATGCCTGTAAACGGTGACCCTACCAGGCATCATACCCCCGATTTTTTTATTGATGAAAGCGGTTTATTGCTGGGTGTTAAAACAATGACTCAGCTAACACTGGATTATTTAAATAAGGCTTAATGCAGGAGGTCACAACTTTCATACTCAATATTCCCTGGTGGGCCTGGATACTGCTGCTCCTGGCGATAATTGCTATTAAGGATATATTCTTTAATAAGCACCATACCATAAAACATAATTTTCCGGTGGTAGGTCATTTCCGATATTTTCTGGAAAGTATAGGTCCCGAACTGCGGCAATACATCGTAGCCAATAACCGGGAAGAACTCCCTTTTAACAGGCGGGAGCGAGGTTGGATCTATGCTTCGGCTAAAAACGAAAATAATTATGAAGGTTTTGGTACCGATCAGGATATTTTTTCCACCCATTATATATTTATAAATAATGCTTTATTACCCATAAAACTGCCTAGCGACCATCCCAATGTTAAAAATTCCGGTTTAATACCATGCGCTAAGGTTATGGGAGCGTTTAACAATCGTAAAAGACCCTATCGTCCGGCATCTGTCATCAATGTTTCGGCCATGAGCTATGGCTCCCTTTCTGCAAAAGCGATTGCATCGTTAAACGAAGGTTGTAAACTTGCCGGAGCTTATCATAATACTGGCGAGGGCGGGGTTTCTCCCTATCATTTAAAAGGAGCAGATGTGGTTTTTCAGATTGGTACGGGTTATTTTGGAGTTAGGGATGAACATGGAAATTTCTCCATGGAAAAACTTGTAGCCTTAGTTAAGCAAAACCCACAGATAAGAGCTATAGAACTGAAGTTATCACAGGGAGCAAAACCCGGTAAAGGCGGGGTGCTGCCAGCAGCAAAAATATCCAGGGAAATTTCAGAAATACGCGGGGTTCCAATGGGGAAAGATGTGATTTCACCGCCTTACCACTCTACCTTTGAAGATATTGAAGGAATGCTAGAATTCGTGGAATCTATCGCCAGGGCCACGGGCTTACCTACAGGAATAAAATCTGCTGTGGGTAAATTAGAGGATTGGAAAGTTTTAGCAACACTAATGCAGAAGAAGAAATACGGACCAGATTTTATAAGTATTGATGGTGGCGAGGGCGGCACCGGTGCTGCACCTCCTAGTTTTGCCGATCATGTTTCCCTACCCTGGATCTATGCCTTTACAGATGTTTATAAAATATTTCAGCAATATAATTTAACAGACAGAATCGTTTTTGTGGCTGCAGGGAAGTTAGGTTTTCCGGCAAAAGCAGCGATGGCTTTTGCTTTAGGCGCAGACGTTATCAACGTAGGCCGTGAAGCTATGATGAGTGTAGGATGTATACAGGCGCAAAGTTGCCATACCAATACCTGCCCTACTGGAGTAGCCACTCAGAACAAATGGCTGCAGTCCGGGATCAATGTTAAAGACAAGGCAATGCGCTCCAATTTCTATTTTGTAAAATTCAGAAAAGAATTATTGCAAATAAGCCATGCCTGCGGTTACGAACATCCGTGCCAGTTCAATACAGATGATGTAGACATTAACCTAAGTGATAAGAATCTGGCAAAAACCCTGGCTACCACTTTTTCATACCATAAAGATAAAGTAAATTTCACCTCGGTTAGAGAGATGCTGGAATGCCCGCATTTAGGCGGAAATTTGAATTTAAAGCATCTGAGAAAAACTGAAAACGCAATAGATTAATATAATTACGAATGAACGAATCTGAAGTACTCGATTTATTATATGCACTCCTGCCCGCAATAGTGGTTGGCCTGGTATCATTCTATTTTTTTAATGCCTATTCCAAGAACGAAGAAAACCGCCGGCGATTTTTATTACTTCGTGAAAAGCAGAAAACCGCTCTACCCATTAGACTACAAGCCTATGAAAGACTGGCCCTTTTTCTGGAAAGAGCCTCACCAGGCAAGATCCTTTTCAGGGTGAAACCAACATCTGAAGATGCCGAAATGTATGCAAATTTACTAATCGCTAATATAGATCAGGAATTTGAGCATAACCTTGCTCAACAAATCTATGTAAGTAATGAATGCTGGGATTATGTAAAGACTGCGAAGAACGCTACTATATCTATGATTAGAAAAGTTGCCGGTAAGGAGCAGGTTTCCACTGCCGATGATTTGAGACAGATAATCTTGAAGGACCTAATGGATAGGCAGGCTCCCACAGATGCCGCCTTAAGTTATATTAAAAAAGAGGTTAAAAGCCTAACTTGAACCATGAGGATTTAGCTGCCTTTTTCTCCAGCTCTTTTTCCTCTGCATATTCATATCCCTGTTGCCACCATTCGGTCATGGCCTTTTTATTAAATACCAGGGAATTTTCGGTTAGCCTTGTAGGCGTATAGTATATATTAAGTTTTACCTTCTTATTCATGGCGGCCAGTTTCCCTTCTACGATATCATGATACTCTACCTGATCCATCAAAAAACCGAATAAATTCACCATAAGCGAAAACGGATTCTTCCCAAGTATCTTGTTATGCTCCATATTCTCGGCTTCCAGAATAATGGCATCCACCTCCGTAGCACCGCGCTTTATGGCTTCCCTTATGGGTACCACACATCCCAGGCCTCCATCGGCATATTCATAACCATCTTTTTGAGCAAGACTCATAAAGGGTATATAGTTACAACTTATCCAGATCCAGTCACAAAAATCATCATATTCAAATTCATGAATAGACTTATATTCCACCCTGTTCTTAGACAGGTTTGAAACTGTGACCAC
>JAHELO010000330.1 GCA_024644145.1 Christiangramia sp. | reverse complement strand
TATATTGGTTGAGAATTTTTCCTTTTAGTTCACTCTGAGCAACAAGGGAGCTGGAAAACATCAGCAATATCAGGGGGGTGATCTTTGATATATTCATGAAATATTTGGGTCAATTCAGCAAAAGCTTAACAAATATAGAATATATCAAGTTTCTAGCAATTTATTTCCAGAAATCTCGATAAATGTAACAGCCTGAGAATTTTAAAGTTTATTTCTTAAGGAGAGAATCCTTATTTTTTTCTGTCATGTATATATTCTCTTTTTTCAGGTAACTAAGACCTTTGGTAGATTCTCCTAAAATTCTTTTGGTTCTCAAATATCTGTTTTTATTGAAATCATCAAAGTTACTCGAAGTACTATCCATGCTGCTAATATGAACGTCCCCGGAGGCATGGATGAACTCATTATTACCAATCCACATTCCCACATGAACTACTTTTTCCTTAGTAGAGTCGGTTGCTTTACGGCCAAAGAACAAGAGATCACCAATGGCTAATTTTTCAAATTGACCTACCGAATCTATTAATTTCCCTTCCCTAATTTGCTGCGATGCATCTCTGGGAAGTATCATTCCATTCATAAAATAAACGGTCTTGGTAAACCCGCTGCAATCTACCCCCTTTGAAGAAGTTCCACCCCACAAATATGGCAGACCCATTAAATTATCAGCTGTGCTTACAAGTGAGTTTTCAGTAGGTGAGAGATTCGCTAACCAATCTGAAAGTTTTTCAGATTCATCTCTTAAAATATATGCCTCGCGCTTATCTGGATACTTTACCTTAAAATACTCAGGTTTTTCCTCCAACAGTTCCAGAACAGAGCCGGCAACCAGGTCAGATACCGGTCTGGCAGATTCTTTGTTCTCACTATAAGACTGCCCATAAGTCTTTTTATATATGATCTTTGAAGAACTTTTCCAGGATTCAAAATCTTTTTTATCCATCAGCTGAATTCCTCCTGCATCCACCCAGGCCAGGTAACCATCTGGAGTTTGTATCAAATACCAAGTATTTTCTTTCTTCCAAACCTTCACCGGGGTACCCAGGGTAGCCTGAGTTACCAGTTCTGCCGAATGTTTCCCTTCTCCCCTGAGATTCGCTACTGAATTGGTTATAACCCCATAAATCATGTTTTCCAGTGCAGGGTCTGGTAAAACCTTAATACTATCTTTATAATCAATCTTTCTCGATTCTAATTGAGAGATAAGGTCATTTTTAGCTTCCGGTATATTCGTCTCCCCGGTAAGCAGATACATATTTCCTTTCTGCTCAACGTTAATATCGAACATAGCTATTCGCTTATCTGGGGCATATTCTGATCTTACTTTTGAGATATGCTCTTCAACCTTATTATTTTTTTCTGTTTCTTCTGAACAGGAAATAAATGTCAACCCTGCAAAAATTAAAGAATATACCAGCGATTTCTGAATCAATCTTCTTTTCATTTTTCTTAATTTTTATAAATCTAATAATTTCACCCCGGTTCCGTTTCGCGTAGGAAAATGAACTTTTCCATCTGTTATTGTAACCCCTTCGGCGATGTCATTTTTTAAAAGCAGAGCACCATCCATATCAACATAATCTAATAAAGGTGCCAGGTGTGCAATAGCAGAAATTCCTACCGTAGATTCTGTCATACAACCAATCATAACCTTAAGGCCCGATTTTCTTGCTTGATTTATCATTCTTCGCGCCGGTGTAATACCACCACATTTGGTAAGCTTAATATTAATACCATGAAAAAAACCTGCACATTTCTCTACATCTTCCTCTTTAAGACAGCTTTCATCAGCAATAAGAGGTAATGCAGATGCTTTATACAGCTTCTTCATTCCCTCCACATCTTCGGGATGTAAGGGTTGTTCTATAAATTGAACATTTAGATGCTTTAACACACGGCTATTCTCAATCGCCTCTTCAACCGTCCAGGCGGCATTTGCATCTACTCTAAAAACAGCATTGGTGACCTTTCTAAGTTCCTTTACGATCTTAAGGTCCTCAGGGCTACCCATCTTTATTTTATACACAGGCCAGGGAAAAGCATTGATCTTCCTTAGCATTTCTTCTATTGTATCCAGGCCAATTGTGTAACTGGTAACCGGAATATTCCCTGTATCCAGGTTCCACATTTTATATAATGGCAATCCTCTTCTTTTCCCTTCCAGGTCATGCATTGCCATATCCAGGGCACACTGAGCAAATGGATTATTTTTTAATTGAGGATGGGTGATTTTCCATAATTCTTCAGGAGAACAGTCTATATTGTTATTAACAAGCGGCTGAACTTTTTTAATAGCATTAACCATTCCTTCTACAGTTACCCCATAATATCTGGTAGCAGCGGCCTCACCATACCCGGTATGAATCCCGTCTTCCAGCTTTACGATCAACGTAGGCTGAACATCCCTCGACTCATGACTTATTTTAAAGGTATCTTTTAATTGAAGGTCAAAACTTTTAAAATGTAATCTCATTCAGCTCTTTAGTTGGAAGTTCTAAATATTTAAAACTACTCTGGTTACCGGTTCTATCTACTGCCGTAATTCCTATAACTTCAATTTCTTTACCGATATTATTCACTTGGGCCAGATTAGCAAATCTGGATGCTGAGCTAAGGATCTTGTAATCCCAATCTCCCTCTTTATACCTATAATAAATCACCCATTTAAAGATATCATGTTCTTCAGGATGAGTCCAACTTACTCTTATTTCAACGCTTTCTCCATCAACAGTAACACGAGGCGGTTGTGGAGCTTTATTATCCAGCCAGGGACTTGGTGGTACCAACGCATCTTTATTATAAGGCCCCTGATGTAATGCCTGAGTTAAAGCTTTATTGTTTATAAGTGTACCAATATTCCAGTGTACTGTGCCAGGGTTATCCTGTAAGATCCCTCTTG
>JAHELO010000329.1 GCA_024644145.1 Christiangramia sp. | reverse complement strand
GCCAGAGATATGCAGGATACTTTCTTTATCCAGACAGATCCAGATATCTTATTAAGAACCCATACCTCATCAGTGCAGGTTAGGTATATGGAGGATAATAAACCACCAATAAGAACGATCTCCCCGGGAAGGGTTTTCAGAAATGAGGCGATTTCGGCAAGGTCTCACTGTATCTTCCATCAGGTAGAAGGATTATATATAGATAAGGATGTTTCCTTTGCAGATATGAAGCAAACGATCCTTTATTTTACGGAGCAATTATTCGGGAAATCAAAGATCAGGCTTCGACCTTCTTATTTTCCTTTTACAGAGCCAAGTGCTGAGGTTGACGTTTACTGGGGTCTTGAGACCGAAACAGATTACAGGATCACCAAAGGTACGGGCTGGCTAGAAATCATGGGTTGTGGGATGGTAGATCCTAACGTTTTAAGAAATTGTAATATCGACCCTCAGGAATACTCAGGATTTGCTTTTGGAATGGGGATAGAAAGAATTGCTATGCTGCTGTATCAAATAGAAGATATTCGAATGTTTTATGAGAATGATCTTCGGTTCCTGGAACAGTTCAAATCTGCACTGTAATGAAGAAAAATGCTCTGTTGATTCTGGCAGTTGTAATTATAGGCATAATTGTCTATGTAACTTTCGTAATTGCTCTTATTAAGATCACATTGGGCCTATTCTTATTGGCAATTGCATTCTTCTTATTATGGCTGTTTTGGAAAAAATTTAAAAATAAAGCTGAGGATAAATTTTGAAAAAGGATATAGAGATACCAGAGGTGAAAGATGTTCATTTGGCCGCTGTGAAGGTTTTTAATGAGGAGTTTGAAACTTATGAATGGAATGTTTATTTGATCAATAATTCAGGTGAAGCTCTGGAAATGGTGCTTATCGTTTCTAAAGGTTATGATAAGAAGGTTGAAACTTCTGTTATGAGGCATAAAATTGAAGTGCTACCCTCAAAGAATTTCGCCAAGGTGGAGTATTTACAGGATGATGTGCTTAAGCTTAACAATGAATTTAAGGTAACCTATTTCGAGGGCTCGAAGATGATGGAAAAGACCTTTCTTTTTAAGCCAAATACCATAAAAGAAAGTGCGTTAGCTAAAATTCCAGTAATTCCTGAAAAAGGAATTCTTGCAAACTAATTATATTAAAAAGCCCGGCATTGCCGGGCTTTTTTTAACTAATTCAAAAATCTTTTAATGCTCATGTTCTTCTTCAAGGTCATGAAGATCTGAAGAATACTCATAATCACCGATTAAATAAGAATTCTCAGCTTGTATAACTTCTCCCAATACAATAAGCTTGTTGCCAATCTCGGCATTATCATCGTTATTTATAAATTTAAGGGTAGCGCCGTTACCCAGGATAAGATCACCTGTCACCACTAGAAAACCGCGGATATCTAAATGACCTCCATAGTTGATCCTTAGATCTTTGGCACTATGCTCATCACCTACGGTCATCATTCCTGCAACAGTTAACATTCCAGACCTTCTTACCACGGTTTTATTCGCAACGCCCAGGCGTCCACATATGTTTAATTCACCTCCAACACCGAGATTTTCCAGCATCACTTCCCGTCTAAAACTATAAGAATCGTTCGCTCCCACATTCAAGTTAGCATTTCCAGTATACTCAGGGAAGTTGTCGCAATTACCAAAAGCGGCCGCCATCCAATCTGGAGTATGAATTGCTGCCATCCAATCTGGTGTGTGAATTTTGTTTGAGATCTGTTTGTCGGAATCATTTGCTATAGCAAAAGCATTCTCGGTGGGCATGTCTTCTGAAATATTTTCAGTTTGACAACCAGTTAAGAATAAACCAAGCCCAAGGCTAAGTATTAAAAACTTCTTGTTCATGATAATTGTGGTTAAGTAGATTTGAAAAGTAAAGATACCACACATTTCCATATCAATCGCTAAAAAATCGATGAAAGGTTAAAAAACAGACTATTACGTGTGTATTTGTAGGAAAATACTGAAAAATTAATCCAGTTTGTCTACCAGTTTTGTGAAGACGTTCTTAGGATTCTTACCTTCATACAGGATTGCATACACAGCATTGATAATTGGGGTTTTAGCGCCCTTTTCCCTGTTTATTTTATATGCACTTTCCGTAGCATAGTAGCCTTCAGCGATCATGCTCATCTCCATTTGGGCACTTTTTACGGTATAACCCTTACCTATCATATTGCCAAACATACGGTTACGGCTAAACACAGAATATCCGGTCACCAGAAGGTCACCCAGGTATGCAGAATCATTGATGTTCCGCTTCATTTTATGTACCTTTTTTATAAACTTCTTCATTTCCCGAATGGCATTACTCATTAGAACGCTCTGGAAATTATCACCATAACCTAATCCATGGGCAATTCCTGCTGCAATCGCATAAATGTTCTTTAATACAGCTGCATATTCGGTCCCTATTACATCATCACTAATTTTACAGGTGATATAATCACTACCCAGGTATCCGGCAACGATCTCAGCCTTTTTTTCGTCCTGGCATGCTACAGTAAGGTAGGAAAGCCTTTCAAGAGCAACCTCCTCTGCATGGCAGGGTCCTGTTAACACCCCAATATTTTCCATGGGAACATTGAAATACTGATTAAAGTGCTCTCCAACAATTAAACTGGTTTCGGGAACGATACCTTTTATAGCAGAAAAGACAATTTTATCTTCTAATGATATTTTTAAATTGTCGAGTTCCCTTTTTAAGAATGCAGAAGGAATAGCGAAGATGATATAATCTGATGCCTCTACAACCTCGTTAATATCATTACTCAGGTTTAACTGATTTACATCAAATTCTACCGAACTAAGGTAATTAGGATTATGATCCTGTTTTTTTATATGTTCCAGGGCATATACACTGCGCATATACCAATTA
>JAHELO010000021.1 GCA_024644145.1 Christiangramia sp. | reverse complement strand
TGGACTAGGATTATTTTTTGGAATTGTGATCCTAATCTTTTTTTTAGGAGGTAAGAAAACATCATGTGATTATTCTCCAAATGCCCGGGTCCTGAAAAATATTAAGATAAAAGAGCGAAAATTTTCAGACAGATCATTGCAGTTCTTTGAATCTTATAACATTGATACGTCTGCGGTTTCAGACTTATTAAAAAATGGTGATGTAGACTTTAACAGGAGTAATACCGATGCCGAACCCTGTAATATATATGTGATATCTGGATCCTCCCAGAATAAAATTCTTGAACTTGAAGTAGAGAATTGTGACAGTATAGCTACAATCCAAAAGGCATATATAAAAAAAGACAAGTAAAATACCCGTCTTTTTTATAATTAGTCTTCGCAGAGCATTATTCTAAAATTTGCTCTGTATGTGCTTTTGTTTTTACCTTTTTTATCACTTCTTCAACTTTTCCATCTTCATCTATAATGAAAGTGGTACGATGAATGCCTTCATATTCCTTCCCCATGAATTTTTTTGGTCCCCATACACCATAGGCGTTGATCACCTGCTTGTCCTCATCCGCGAGCAAAGGATACTTAAAATCATATTTGTTTTTAAAATTCTGCTGCCTCTTTTTTGAATCGGCACTTACCCCTAGAATTTCATACCCTTTTTCTTTTAGTAAATCGTAATTTTCACTTAGGTTACAGGCCTCGGCCGTACATCCCGGTGTACTTGCCTTGGGATAAAAGAACAGTACAAGCTTTTTTCCTCTGTAATCGGTTAATTTTATTTCATTCCCATCCTGGTCTTCAGCTTTAAAATCGGGAGCTTTATCCCCTTCTTTCAATGTTGTCATAATTATTACTTTTGCCCTAAATTATAACTTTATGACCAAACAGGAAAAGGTACAGTTCGTAATAGATACATTAAATGATATTTACCCGGAAATTCCTATTCCGCTAGACCATAAAGATCCTTATACCCTCTTAATCGCGGTTCTCCTTTCTGCACAAAGTACAGATGTGAAGGTGAATGAAATCACTCCCAAATTATTTCAGATCGCAGATAATCCATATGAAATGGTAAAACTTTCGGTTGAGGAAATAAGAGATATTATTAAACCAGTAGGCCTCTCACCAATGAAATCTAAGGGAATTCATGGTTTATCAAAAATACTCATAGATAAACATAACGGGCAGGTACCGGCAGACCTGGATGCTTTGGAAGAATTACCAGCAGTAGGCCATAAAACAGCCAGTGTAGTTGTAGCCCAGGCTTTTAATATCCCGGCATTTCCCGTTGATACTCATATTCATAGATTAATGTACCGCTGGAATTTGAGCAACGGTAAAAATGTAGTGCAAACAGAAAAAGATGCAAAAAGACTATTCCCTAAAGATCTATGGAATAAATTACATCTGCAGATCATCTGGTACGGTAGACAATATTCTCCTGCGCGGGGTTGGGACCTGGAAAAGGATATTATAACCAGAACAATAGGCAGAAAAAGCGTAATCGCAGACTACCTGAAAAAACAAAAATAAAAAAGACCCGCAGGCTAATTATACGGGTCTTTTTATAAAATTAATTCAGAAGCATGTCGAACTTCATCTCCTTATACTCGGTAATACTAAGTGCTTTTGAATAATTCAAAAGAAATCCAATAGTCTCCTTTTTAGGTTGCAGATGATTTGATTTATCTTCTTTTGAAGATTTTTTAAAGTAAAGTTTCCCCATTTGGTACTGTTTTATGTTGGTTTAATAAAATAACGCAACAAAAAGGGGGATATTGTTAAACTAATTGGTTAAAATTAAATTTCTCTTTTCAATGATTTTTCTCAAGTTGATCAATGCATATCTCATTCGCCCCAAAGCAGTGTTAATACTTACACCGGTTCGTTCAGAGATCTCTTTAAAACTCATATCCTTATAGATTCTCATTGTAAGAACTTCCAATTGATCTTCCGGCAATTCCTTAATTAATTCCTGAACATCGGATTCAATTTGGTCTTTAATAAGTTGTTTCTCTGCGTTCAAATCACCGTCACTTAATACTGAAAAAATATTGAAGTCACCACCATTGTCGAATTTGGGCATTCGCTTATTCTTTCTAAAGTGATCTATAACTAGGTTATGAGAAATACGCATAACCCAGGGTAAAAATTTACCTTCTTCATTATACTTTCCTCTTTTAAGAGTACGAATCACCTTTATAAAGGTATCCTGAAAAATATCTTCAGCTATATCCCTGTCAAAGACCTTAGAATAAATAAAACTGTAAATACGGTGTTGATGACGATTGATGAGAGCGCCTAGTGCATTTTCATTTCCATCAAGATAATTACGAACGAGCGAGGCGTCAGTTACCTTAGTATTATTCATAACAGTTACTTTAATATACAGAAATACAGAATTTCTGTGGGTTAGGTTATTTAGTTTAAAAAAGTAACTGTGTTATATAGGCAACTATGATTTTCGGTTATGCACCAAATATAGGAAGATAAAATCGAGAAATACAAATAAAACCTTAAATTTTTAACAATACTATATGTTTTTTCAGGCTTTCTTTCCCGCTTCATTATGAGTAACTTTGCGGTTTTAGGAAATTCCAGCATGACGACAGACATAACTAAAATAGACCCACGGCAAAATATTATTATAAAAGGTGCTAAGCTGCATAATCTTAAAAACATCAATGCGATTATCCCCAGGAATAAGCTTGTTGTTATTACAGGATTATCGGGTTCAGGAAAATCCAGCCTGGCGTTTGATACCTTATATGCAGAAGGTCAACGGCGTTATGTGGAAAGTCTAAGTTCTTATGCCAGGCAATTCCTGGGTAGGTTGAATAAACCAAAGGTTGATTATATAAAAGGGATCGCCCCCGCTATTGCGATAGAACAAAAGGTAAATTCTACCAACCCCAGGTCAACTGTTGGAACATCTACTGAAATCTATGATTATCTAAAACTATTATTTGCTAGAATTGGTAAGACCTATTCGCCGGTTTCTGGGAATGAGGTTAAAAAGGATACGGTTACAGATGTAATAAATTATGTAAAAGGCTTTCCTGAAAGAGAAAAATTGCTGCTCCTTGCTCCTATTCATGTAGAAGAAGGCAGGTCTCTCGAAAAAAAAATAAAAGTACTTGCTCAACAGGGATATAGCAGGATAAAACTTAAAGATAAGGTAGTTCGAATTGATGAAACAGACCTTTCCCAGGCAAAAGATGATAGTACCTGGCTGGTAGTAGACAGGATTATCACCAAAGATGAAGAAGATTTCTATAACCGACTTGCAGATGCTGTAGAAGCTGCTTTTTTTGAAGGTAAAGGAGAACTATACATAGAGAAAATATCAGATTCCAGTTCCCGACACTTCAGCAATAAATTTGAGTTGGATGGAATGAGTTTTCTTGAACCGAATGTTCATTTATTCAGTTTTAATAATCCTTATGGTGCCTGTCCTAAATGCGAAGGTTATGGTGATGTGATAGGCATAGATGAAGACCTGGTGATCCCGAATACAGGACTATCAGTTTATGAAAACGCTATATTCCCCTGGCGCGGGGATAGTATGAGCTGGTACAGGGACCAATTGGTGAATAATTCTCATAAATTCGATTTTCCTATTCATAAACCATATTTTGAGCTGAGTCCAGAGCAAAAAGATCTAATATGGAACGGTAACCAATATTTTGAAGGACTCAATCAGTTTTTCGAATTCCTGGAAAGTAAAGCATATAAAATTCAGAACAGGGTAATGCTTTCCCGTTATAGAGGTAAAACTAAATGTTCTGCGTGTAAAGGAAAAAGATTGAGACCCGAGGCTCAATATGTGAAGATTAATGATCATAGCATTACAGACCTTGTAGAAAAGCCCTTAGATAAAGTAAGAGCATTTTTCAATGACCTGGAATTAAATGAATATGACCAGAAAATTGCCAAAAGATTGCTTACCGAAATTAGGAACAGGCTGGAATTTTTATCTAATGTTGGTTTGGATTATCTTACTCTAAACAGAAAATCAAATACGCTTTCTGGAGGGGAATCTCAACGAATAAATCTCGCAACATCTCTCGGGAGCAGCCTCGTAGGCTCTATGTATATACTAGATGAGCCATCTATAGGCCTACATCCCAAGGATACCGAAAAACTTATTGGGGTTTTAAAAAGATTACGTGACCTGGGTAATACAGTAATCGTGGTAGAACATGATGAGGAGATCATGAATGCTGCTGATGAAATTATAGATATTGGGCCCGAAGCCGGGACTCATGGTGGTCATGTAGTTGCAACCGGTACCTTAAAGGATATTCTGAAATCTGATTCCTTAACAGCCAGTTATCTAAATGGCAAAATGGAAATTGAAATTCCGGAGAAACGAAGAACTTCAAAAAACAGGATCAAAATTTTAGGAGCCCGCGAAAACAATCTTAAAAATATTGATGTTGAATTTCAGCTTGGTGTCTTTACCGCCATTACAGGTGTTTCAGGAAGCGGAAAAAGTACCCTGGTTAAACGTATTCTTTATCCGGCAGCCCAGAAAGAGATAGGAGGCTATGGTGAGAAAGCAGGACAGTTTAGTGGAATCGAAGGAAATTTTAAGAATCTCGGTTCCGTAGAGTTTGTAGATCAAAACCCTATAGGAAGATCTTCAAGATCTAATCCGGTTACGTATATTAAGGCCTATGATGATATTAGAAATCTATTTGCAGATCAACGACTGGCTAAATTAAGAGGTTTTAAGGCTAAGCATTTTTCTTTTAATGTAGATGGTGGAAGGTGCGAAACCTGTAAAGGTGAGGGTGAAGTAACCATAGAAATGCAATTCATGGCCGATGTTCATCTGGAATGTGAAACCTGCAACGGGAAACGCTTTAAAAAAGAAGTGCTTGAAGTTAACTTCCACGAGAAAAATATCGATGATGTTCTCAATATGACCATAGATGATGCCACGAAATTTTTTCAGGAACATGGTCAGGATAAGATCGTCAAGAAACTGAAGCCTCTTAAAGATGTTGGGCTGGGTTATGTACAATTAGGTCAAAGTTCTTCTACCCTCTCCGGCGGTGAGGCACAGCGAATTAAACTGGCTTCGTTCCTGGTAAAAGGAAATACAAAGGCTAAAGCCCTATTCATATTTGATGAACCTACAACCGGTTTACATTTTCATGATATCAAGAAATTATTAAAATCCTTCAATGCCCTAATTGCGAAGGGTCACACTGTAATTGTTATTGAACATAATATGGACCTGGTAAAATGTGCTGATCATGTGATTGACCTTGGCCCTGATGGCGGAGAGAATGGCGGTTACCTGGTAGGAGAAGGTACCCCGGAAGAATTGGTAAAAAATAAAAAATCTTACACTTCTAAATATCTTAAAGAAAAACTTTCCTAGACACAACTATTTAGTTAACAAATAGTTAAAGACCACACAAAGGTCATTCACTAACTGAACCAACAGTGTTTCCGGACTTTGGCACGTGCTTTGTATTTAAGAAGAAAAATGTTCTTAATTAAATACGCTACTACCATGAGAAACCTGACCTTTATTTTTGCATTCATATTTATTGGATGGTCAGTAACGGCATCCGGAAATTCAAAACCAGCCACCGCTAATTTTTATAACTATAACGATTCATTCATTTTTGTTGAAGGAGGCGTAGAATTTGCGGTTTACCCAAATGGTGAATTCGACTTTTATTATAATCCCGATTTTGTACGCGGTAACTCCGTGCATATATCAACTCCAAATGTGAATATTAGCTATAATTCTGGTTATAACTATGAACCCTTTGTGCAATATGATGATTATGGTGCGGTGATTCAGGTTGAAAATGTCCCTATCTATTATGATTATTATGGTAGAATTGTGCAGGCTGGAAATATTTTTCTACGCTATAACAATTTCGGTAGACTTGCAAGAGTAGGAAATCTCCATGTTCATTATAATCATCACAGGCACATAACACACTATACTGGTTATATTAATCACTATAATAGAAGTTACGTATATAGACCGTGGCATGATTACTACCGTCGTCCGCATGTAAATGTGAGTATAGTTTTTGGGAGACCTTACAGAGCATATTATGAGCCACACAGGGTTTCATATAATCAGTATACCACTATTTATAACAATTACTATATAAACAAAAAGAACTCAAGAAATTTTTACCGTCCTTCACAACAGGTGAGATCGTATAATTATGGAAGTAGAACAAGTTCTAAACGTAAGATTGAATATGTTAGAACCAGGTCTAATGATAATATTGCTGCTTCCAGACAAAGTGCAGCAAGAAGCAAAGCCTATTCAGATAGAAATCAATCTACCAGGGTAAACTCTTCCAGAAATATGAAAGGGCGTATTGAACCACGAAGCTCAAGAGTTCAAGGTGACCGAACTGAAAGAAGCACCAACTCTAAGGGTAGAACTTCCAGAATCCAAAATAGGTCTAATAAAAGAAACGAACCTGGCAGGGTACAAAGTCCCAGGGAAGGGAGACAGAATAGTTCCAGTAGAATAGAGCGAAGTAATTCTAAGCAAATGGAGCGTCCATCCACTAGAAGCCGGAATATGAAGGCTGAGTCAAGAAGTAGCACCAAGGTTCAAAGAACTGCAAGAGAGTCGAGGCAGCATACTTCTGGAAGAACAGAGCCAAGTAGTACCAGGAAAATGGAGCGTCCTTCGTCAAGAAGCAGAGATACAAAAGCTGAAGTAAGAAGTAATACGCGAGTTCAAAGAACTGCTCCTTCTACCAGACACAGAAATTTTGAAAAAAGTAACAGAAGTTCTGAAAGGAATTCTACAGTTAAGCGTCCAACAAGACAAAGTGGGTCATCTGTTAGAACGAGAACTTCAGGAAGCTCAAGGTCTCAGACCATTAGAACAAAAAAATCTACAGAATCCAGAAGTTCGGCACGAAATGTGAATAATAGATTATAGATGACAAGTTCATAATTTAATTTTTTGGTTGGTTAGTTGGAAAACCCTTGACGCTCTTATGCTGATAGGGTTTTCTCTTTTTAAGTCCTTTTCAATAATCTTCCTACAAGTGCATTTATATCTTCAGATAGGCGGAAAGTATACACTAAATACAGATATAGAACTCCGGAGATCATTCCTTTTACGAGAATTGATATAACCGGGGAAAGGGGTATTTCAAGAAAATAAAAACCTACACTAAATGATGCGGTTAGCAATATTGCCCAAAAAGACTTATGAGTGAACGGGTGGATTCTGAATTTTGTAAAAACTATATATATTTTTGAAGTATTATACGCCGCAAAGGCTAAAAAGCTTGCTATGGCAGCACCTTCAATTCCAAACCTGGGTATAAATACCATATTTAATAGAAAAGCAACAATTACCAAAAACACCCCTACCCCTAAGACAATCCTGTAGTAATCTGAATTAAAAAGAATACTGTTATTATTACCCAGTAAATTATCGTAAAGTTTCACCAGGGAGATCAACAATACTATTAAAATACTAATCTCATACTCTTCAGGGATAAGCTGATATAAAGCTTTTACATTGCTAATTATCCAGATAAAGATTAGACCACTAATTATCAATAAATTTAAAGAGCTCTTTTTATAAAGATCTTTTAAACCTGCCTTGTCCTTTTTGTTAAGCATTTCAGCAGTCATAGGATTGGTAATTTGATGCATAGCCTTTTGAGGTACAGAAATTACCGTGGCAATATAAACCGCTATCCCATAAATCGCCACGTTTTCAATTGGCAGATAATGCTCTATCATCACCTTATCCAGGTCCAGTAGAACCGTTGCAACTGATGCTGCTAACAGGATTAGTGAAGAATATTTTAAAACTGGCGAAAGGTTCTTCGGAAATTTAAAATTAAACCTGGGTCTGTGCAGGGAAAAGGCATACAGAGCCATTAATTTCGTTCTTAAAAGAAAAACTCCCGAAATACTATAAATAAAAGTTTCAACACTTATCCATTTTAAATAAAATGCTATTAAAAGCAGACTTATGCAAATCCTGTGAAATACTTCTTTCATCAGGTTTCCGAAGGTACTTTTATAATAGATCTTGGACCATGAAAAGAAAACTTCGAAATAAGCAGTAGAAAGTGCAATCACGAAGATTAACCATATGTAAGGCTGGACCAGATCATTTTCACCTTCAAAATAAAAAAGAAGCTGATTATAAAATATAAAGCCTAAAAAGCCCATAAATAACCCTACAATTGCTGGTATAATTAGGACCAGGTTTAATAACCTGTCCTGGTCTCCTCTGGTTCTATAAGAGGTGAAAAACTTTATTAAGGTACTGTGTACACCAAATACCAGGAACGGCCAGATCAAGTTGGCTGCAGAAAGTAAAAAACTAACTAAGCCATAATATTCTTTACTGAGAAAATAGGTAAATAGAAATAACGTATTAATAGCACCTATCCCGAAGCCCACATAGGTGGTCACCATATTCTTGATAGATTGATTAATGATTATTCCCATTTATAGATCTTTTATTACCTGTGCCAATCTACTTGTTAGTTCCTTACGGTGATACCGGTGGATGTTGGATGAATGTACTAATTGTTCACCTGCCTCCCATTTCTGAAAGAGCTCGCGAATATGTTCTTTAATTGTATGTGTTTGGCCATAACTAAAAGTCTGCCCTGAATTTGTTTCGCTGATAATTCTCCCGGCGTCCCACCTATCCGGACCTATAGCCAGAATTGGTTTTTTAGCGGCCAGATATTCGAAAACCTTTCCGGGGATGATACCCTGGGTTTCTACCGAATCTATTTCAAGTAATAATAGTACTACTGCCTCCTGCTGCAATTTCAAAGCCTTTGTATGACTGACATATCCGTCATTTACGAGATAATCTGAGAGCTTATAGGTCTTTATACTCTCCAAAACACTTTCACTGGTTTTCCCCGCCAGCCTCAGCTCAAATTGTTGGTTAAATGCTTTATTTTCTTCGAGTAGTTGTTGCAAGGCCTTCCATAAGTTTTCTGGATTTCTCCCTTCTAATAATGAACCTATATGAGATACCCGAAATTTTTTGCTTGGCGTAGTATTAATATTTATATCAAGGTCAAAGCCATTAGTTATTACACTAACCGGTTGCCGGGTTTTAGAACGGAATTCATTTTTAGTGGTAAAACTTGTGGTTAAAATATGATCTGCTGCATTTAAAACCTGTTGTTCAAGTTTCTCATGTTTTAGTCTGGAACTGCTAGTGAGCTTAAGTTTTCTATGATAGCCTATCTGCGTCCAGGGATCCCGAAAATCTGCGATCCATTTTATTCCCAATAAACGCTGCAATTTTAATCCTATTAGGTGCAGACTATGAGGCGGCCCCGTTGTTATAATTACATCATACTGGGTTTTTTCAATTTCCTCTTTCAAAAATTTGACAGATGGTTTAATCCAGAATTTTCTAGCATCAGGAATAAAATAATTCCCTCGAATATAAAGTAAGGCCTTCTGTATCGCAGATTGATCCTTTTCCTTTTTGATAATCCCTGAACTAAAGGTCTCTGTATCTTTCCTGGAAAATATTCCGGCGATAGAATAAGGCTCGAATATCTTCTTCCGTATAATCTTTATATCTGCCGGGACTTCATCTTGCAGACTTTTATCACGTATGGGATATTCAGGATTCTCAGGAATATACACTACCGGCTCCACCCCATAGTTTCTAAGGTACTTTACAAACTTGAGCCAGCGCTGAACACCAGGTCCGCCAGCGGGCGGCCAGTAATAAGTTATTATGAGAACTTTCTTCATTCCAAGAGAAAATCTTAGGATCCTTTTCTGTTTTTCAATTCGTACCCAATCCCTCCAAAAAATATAAGGGCAATTAATACGGAACTTATTAAAGCTATTGTACTACCTGTTTTTACAACTTCAGGTTCAAATTTAAAGGTTACCTCATGCGCTCCGGCTGGAACATTCATGCCCCGCAATACATAATTAACCTGTACATGTGGAACAGGCTTATTATCTATAAATGCCTGCCATCCGGGTTGATAATAGTTTTCAGAAAACACTACAAATTGATTTGTATCTGAGGTGTACCTGTATTTCAATTCATTCGGTTGATAGCTCACCAACTCGATATTCGCTTCGGGATCATATTGAAAATCATCCCGGATTTCCTCTCTAAACATCGTATTTATAACTGCAGTAACTTCCAGGTTGGTATCCTCAAGAGACAACATTTCCTGATCCTGATCTTCAACCCATCTAATATTTTCTATAAACCAGGCGTTGCCAAAAGCCTCTGGATTTTCCTGCGCCTGAGTTCCTTCCTCGGTTGGAATGATAAAATATTTCACATTCAGCATGCTTAATACCTCCATATTATTCTGGGAAATATAAAAATCATAAAGCTCCTGGATCCGGCCAGGTTTCGCAGCATGATATCCTCCAAGCGCATTATGAAAATAAGATGTTCTCCCTGTATTAAAAGGACTGCCTGAAACGTCAAAAACTCGGTAATGAGAAGTATCCTGCAAGATCACTTCATCGGCTTTCAGTTTCTGAAATGGAGCTTTCATTTCGCGGGCCTGTACAAAATCTTCATTATTTACATATCTTTTATCAACCCCAATAAGATCTATGAGTATCAAAATAGTAAATGCTCCCAATATAAGGTTCCGGTTTATTTTATTTTTTAGGTAACCCCAGATAAGGCCAGCTGAGATCACAACCATTATCAACGACCTTATTACATCACTGGTAAATATGCTTTTCCGGTCTTCAACCAGAGCGTTCATGAAATCCATCCCAAATTGCTGGGAATACATGGCATCGTTTGCTCCTGAAAAATCAAAGAGTATAGATTTAAACAGGAGAAAGATCAATAAGACTCCTCCCGTAATTATAGATGACCATTTAAGCGCATGGAGTTTATCTTCATTTTTAACTTCGGTCTGGAACAACCTGTATAATCCCATAATTGCCATTAGAGGAATACAAATTTCCAGGATTACCTGGATTGAGGAAACAGCCCTGAATTTATCATAAAGCGGAATAAACTCAATAAAGAATTCTGTGAAGAATGAAAAGTTTTTACCCCAGCTAAGGAAGAGAGCCAGGAGACTCCCACCAACGATCCACCATTTTAGTCGGCCTCTAATTAAAAACAAGGCAAAAACGAATAGAAAAATAACGCTTGCACCAATATATGCCGGAGCACCAACAAAGGGTTGATCACCCCAATATGTTGGAGCACTTTGGGTAAAACCTTCAGCCTGCACCGGTGAGGCACCTATTTCTCTTAAAGCTGTATATAATTTAGAATCCTTGCCAATATTTTCTGAACTACCACCTCCCATAAACCTCGGTACCATGAGGTTGAAGCTTTCTGCAATTCCGTAACTGTACTCTGTTATATAGTCAAAACTTAAACCGGTATTTTGCTTAGCGCTCCCGTCTGGTTCTATAGTCAGGTTTGATTCCCCACGGGTACTAAATTGGGTATATTCGCTGGTAGCCATTAAATTTGTAGCATTTGCAGCGATGGCCAGTACTACTGCTACTAACATGATCCCGATAGCCTTGAAATATTGCGGGAGTCTGTTATTATGATATGCGTCTATTAAGTATGCAACGCCCAG
>JAHELO010000328.1 GCA_024644145.1 Christiangramia sp. | reverse complement strand
TGTCTCTAAAGTCGCTAACTACTAAATTCAATCAAACAACCTCAACCTGTATGGACATAATTAAAAATGTACTGCAAAAGACTCTGCCCTGCCAAAAAAGAAATCTTTTCTTATTATTTAGTTTCTTAACTATTTTAAGTACCGGTACCGCGCAGAACTCAAAAGAAGACAAGGGTCATTCTGTCTATGTTACCTCCAATCACGGTCTAAGAAGCGATGAATCCAATAAAAAAATTCTTAAGGAGATCGTGGAAGCTTCGAAAAAAGAAGATTCATCCAGTTTGATCATTCTAGGGAGTTTTGTTCCAGAAACCGGGTTTCCGAATAAGGATAATGGCCGTGCTCAGGTAAAACAACACCTACAGGAGAATTTATTGGATCCTATAAAAGATTTTAAAGGCAACATAATTTTCACTCCCGGATATCATGAGTGGCAGGCAGATGCACCTGATAATATCGATGATCTGGAATCTTTTTTACAGGACAATTCGCGCGGAAAATTCTGGCCTAACGATGGTTGTCCCATAGAGAGTGAAAGTCTTAGTGATAACGTACAATTAATCATAATAGATTCCCAGTGGTATATAGAAAACTGGGATGACCATCCATATATTAATAATAAGTGTGAAATAAAAACCCGGGCGCAGTTCAGAGAAGAATTTAATGACGAACTGGAGGACAATCAGAAAAAAACGGTGCTTGTAGCCGTTTACCATCCGGTTATGACAAAAACAAAACTCGGTTTCTTTAAAAAAATTATTGGCGCTGGAACCCAGACACCCAGAAATCCGAAACTCAAGGAACTTATGGGAACCCTGGAAACCCTGGCCAGACAATATAATGATGTGATCTTTTTATCTGGCAAGGATAAAAACCTGCAATATGTACAGGATGACCAGGTAGAACAGGTGATCACCGGAGTTACTGAGAAACCAGCCAAAGCAAGACCAGAGAAAGATAACGGAGATTTCGCAGCCTATGAAATGGGGTATGCGAAAATGATCGTAAAAAAGAATGGAGGCGCTAAAGTTGAGATTTATAAAGTTTCGCCATCTGGCTCAGATAGGATATTCACTCATCAAATATCCAGGGAAAGACCTACTCTTGAAGAAGTTTCCTGGCCGGAAAACCGATTGGGCAGCACGGCAATTGCATCGGTCTATACCGAGGAAGAGACCAGGAAAGATGGATTGTATAAAGCCATATGGGGTGAACATTACCGCCCTTTATATAGTAAAAAGTTTGAATTCCCTGTGCTTTACCTGGACACGCTCCCCGGAGATCTTAAGGTTACAGGGGCAGGTGGAGGACACCAGTCAAGATCTTTAGGTTTTAAGGACAAAGATGATCATGAATATACATTGCGTGCACTCAAAAAAAGTGCACTTCAGTTTTTACAAAGTACCGTGGTAACCACTCATTATGTAGAGGAATATCTTAAAAACACCGTCGCCGAAAGGTATGTACAGGATTTTTATACCACCGCTTTTCCCTACGGAACTTTTCCGGCAGGAAAGTTCATGGACGAGCTTAATATTTTCCATCCCAATTCCAACCTGTATTATGTTCCAAAACAGGAAGCTTTAGGCATTTACAATGAAGAATATGGAGATGAGCTTTATATGTTTGAAGCCCATGTGGGCGACGAAAATAAAGACCTGGAGATTTTTGGAAATGCCGACGATATCCTGAATACTTCAGATCTCATGCTGGAGATGAGAGAAACGAAAGACGCCTATGTAGATGAGGAAATGTTTATTAGAGCCCGTTTACTCGATATGCTTCTTGGAGACTGGGACCGCCATGAAGGCCAGTATGAATGGGCAGAATTCGAAGATGAAGATGGAAAGAAAAGATATCTGCCAATTGCAAAAGATCGAGACCAGGTATTTCCAAAAACCGATGGTTTTGCGCTTTCTTTATTACGATTGGGATTTCCAGAGTTTAGAGCGATGGAACAATATACTGATGAAGTTAAGCGACCTAAATGGTTTAATATTGCCGGTTATCCTTTAGATAAGGCATTTATAAGAAATGCAGACTGGGTAGACTGGAAGAAACAGGTAGAGTATATACAGAACAATATTACAGATGAGGTAGTAGAAGAGGCATTTGATGTATTACCTGCAGATATCGCAGATGAGGCGTATGTTTCCGAAATCAAGTCCACTTTAAAGGTGCGCCGGGGTAATCTGGAAAAGATCGCCAGAGAATATTATAAACATCTGGCCGAATTCGATATGTTCACCGGCACCAAAAAGGACGATAAATTTCTAATTACCAGAAAACCTGATGGGATCACTATGGTGACCTTAAAAGATAAGGATGATAAGATCCTGGCAGAAAAAAGCTATAATTCTAAGGAAACCAGAGAAGTTTGGATTTATGGTCTGGACGGGGATGATGAATTTAAAATCGAGGGAAAAGGCTCTAAATTATTACCTCTAAAAATTATGGGTGGTGAAGAGAATGATATTTATGATTTTCAGAATACCCGGCGGGCAAAGCTTTATGATTACAAAAGCAAGGATAATACTATCAAAACTCCCGGTGCAAATAAGATGCTCGTAGATTCTTATGAGATCAACAATTACGATCCTAAGAAAAAGAAGATAAGACAGTATACTATTTTCCCTTCGGCAGATTTTAATTCAGACAATGGGTTTAAACTAGGACTAGCCAACACTTATACCACCTACGGGCTGGTTAGAAATCCTTTCACTAGCAGGCAAAGTTTGAGTGCCAACTACTTCTTTACCACACAGGGGTTTGACGTAGAATATAATGCAGAATTCGCCCATATTTTCTATAACTGGAATTTTGGTATAAATGCTTACTATTCCAGTCCTAATTTTACCATGAACTATTTTGGGACAGGGAATGATACCGAGTATGATCCAGACGATGTAGCCAAGGATTATA
>JAHELO010000327.1 GCA_024644145.1 Christiangramia sp. | reverse complement strand
CCCCATGGGTTGCACCTCCCCATATCCCACAGTACTAAGGGTAATGATGGTCATATACAAAGCATCTATCCAGGAATAGTCATACAGAAAATGAAAACCAGTGACCCCGGTAAAAAACACTAGGATAATTAAAACAATGGCTAGCTTTAAGTTTGAATCTATCAGTCTTCTCATAGATCGAATACCGAAGTTCGCTTAGTATAGATGAGATCTTTCAGCTTTAGCCAAAAGGCCAGAGTAAGATATACTATAAAGCCAACTCCCATTGTGAAAAAGGATGCATATATAAAAAATAAACGCACGTTCTTAGCGCGCATTCCAAGTTTATCGGCAAGGCGTGTGGATACATAAAATCCATGCTTCTCAAGAAAGTAGCGAATATTTGAAACGAAGGTGGTCATGTAACAAATTTAAATGTATTTGTGAGATTTACTTAGTAATGAGGCTCCCAATTCGCATTGAAGACATCTGTTTGCATCACAGTAATTGGTTTTTAGTTGCAATAATGCCTGGGAATGCATGGCATTTATAGCAGTATTTGGTCTTAGTTTATTAAACATGCCAATGATCGCATTTTTTTCAGCAGTTATACCGGTAATAAGCTCCTGGATTAAATCTTCTTTCTCCTGCCCACCAAATCTGGCATAACTCTGTTTAATTGGAATCACGCAATTTATAAGTAAGATATCAATAAAACTGGAGGTAAGACTTTTGTTTCTTGGAGCATGTTCCTTATTAAAATGATAGTGCGATTTCCAGTAATTTGGGATCTCCAGTTTAAACAAGCTTCTTAAATCTTCAAGATTATCTGCCTTTATTACATCCAGAAATAAATACTTTTTATTTGAATATAACGCAGCCAACTGTGCCAATCTAAGACCCGGGAAATTATCTGGTCTTAACCTGAAAAACTGAGGCGTACTTAAATGGTCATTGGTTAAGGAATATTTATTAACTAGGAATTCATATTCCCGGGTGAGCTCACTCCCATATTTATCTGTACTATTTAACAATTTTGCCTGACCCAGCAACAGAGCTTCCAGAGAAATCTGGTTATGACCTAGTCTATGAATAAGTTTAAAATCAAAACTTTGAGCAATATTCATAAATGCATCTGCATTTACCTTAGATCCAAAGCTTCTGGATAGCAACGTAAAAAGAACAGCCTCCCAATCATTACCAGTTTTAGCCAGTAGTTCATGAATAAGGCCAGACCTGCTTTCTAACCTTTCGAAATAAAGGCGCTCCAGCCAATGCTCTACCTGAAAATTTGAAAAAGATTTGAAATCATTTTCGCAATTGAGCTTTAAATGCTCCCTGAATAGTAAATTGTTGTATGCCTGGAGAACAGCTTCTTCTACTTTATCCTTTAAGATCAGGGTGGGAACAACTGAATTATCTTTTCTAAAAATATCCACATCGTGCTCCCAGACAACATGAAGAATAACGTTATCATATTGCGAATCATTTTGATGCTCATGCACATACCAATGAGAAGACTTTAAATGCATTTCAACATTTCCAGCCCATAACTGTTCCCCTATTTGAATTTTTGCATTGAAAAAATCAGGACCCGAATTCTCATTCTGAAAACCGGGATGTAAGATTTTTAGAAGCTCCCCTTCAGAAGTCGTAGCACTTTCAGCATCAAATTTCCGATACTTCCATACATGATATAAAAAATCTTCCCTCATAATTCAAATGTATCAAAATAAACAGTTGATTATAAGGCTCGTAGAAATTATTCCGGAAGTTTATCGGCTATCTGATTCACAAATTGATCTACCCATAATTTATACATTACTGCACTGGGATGAAGTCCATCACTGGCCACCAGTTCAGGATTATCCTCAGCTTCTCTTGATATTGGAGTAATATTATAGAAAGGCACATCAAACTCTCCAGCTATCCTTTTAAATACCGCATTGAACCTGTCTATTTCCTCACTTATCTCTTCCTGATTTGAAGCCCCGAAAGGAGTATACCCGTAATCTGGAATACTTACTGCAAATACTCCATTTATTCCCGTTTTAGAATGATTTATAGCCTTGCGGAATATGGTGCGAAGATCGGCCTCATATTCCGTTATCAACTTATCCTGATATTGATTATTAACCCCGATTAAAATAGAAACTAGATCAAAATCTCTATGGACGTCCAGTTCATTTTCAATTCCTCTTAACAAATCTTCCGTGGTCCATCCGGTTTTGGCGATAATCTTTGGTGGAGCCATTTTGAACCCTCTGTCTCGTAATTGTTCTGCTAACTGCACAGGCCATCTATCCGTTTCCAGTACACTTTCACCTATGGTATAGGAATCTCCCAAAGCCAGGTATGTAAAATCTGGATTTTGCGGTTCCTGATTATTCCTTACATCCAACGTAGAACTACAGGAGAACAGCAGAAGGCTAAAAAACAGTAAGTATATATTCTTCATAAGGTCTTTTTATGGATTGAAAGTAGGGTATTTGGGTTAAATCTGAAATTATTTCCTGTGGTTTAGCCTTTTCTTAGCATAAAAAAACCCCGCTATGGAGAAGGGTTTTAATACAACTGAACTTATTATTTTATTCGATATAGCCCATTTTTCGCATCCAGTCATCATTGTACATTTTACCAACATAACGGCTGCCATGATCATGGAAAAGGACTACTACAACATCGTCCTTTTTAAAATGTTCTTTTAACTGAAGTAAACCCTTAGCTGCTGCACCGGCACTATTACCAAGAAAGAATCCTTCTTCCTTAGATAGTTTCTGTGTGTAGATAGCAGCGTCCTTATCTGTAACCTTGGTAAAACCATCAATCACATCAAAATCCACGTTTTTTGGCAGGATATCCTCTCCAATACCTTCGGTTACATATGGATAAATTTCTTTTTCATCGAAAATTCCGGTTTCATGGTATTTCTTGAATACAGATCC
>JAHELO010000326.1 GCA_024644145.1 Christiangramia sp. | reverse complement strand
GAACAGGTGTAGAACACAGCGAATTCAATTCATCCACTAGCGCATTAAATATGCTGCAAATCTGGATACTTCCTGAAAAAAGTGGGTTAAGGCCCCGGTATGATCAAAAGGACTTTTCTAATATACCTAACAACGAGTTAATCCCTATAGTAACCCCCAAATCCAATCAATCTGAGAATTCTCTTTATATAAATCAAAACGCTTACCTGCATTTAGGCAACATTGAGAGTGGCAGGAAAATTGAGTATGAATTGAAGCACGAATCTCATGGAGTATATGTATTCCTTATTGAGGGGGAAACAGATGTTGAAGGAACTGTATTGAAAAAACGTGATGCAGTCGGGATCTGGCAGGCTGATAAAATAGATATGGAATTTAGGAAAGCTTCCCGGATTTTGTTAATCGAGGTACCAATGAATTAAAATGGAGTAAAATGAGCACGGAAGATTTATTAATTACAGACAATGAGTTTCTACGACAGTTTGAAACACAGATTAATGATGAATTAGCAGTTATAGAATATTCTCAGCAGGAACGAAAAATTTTTCTCACTAAATTAAGGATGCCAGAAGGAACTGAAGACAGGCAGGAAGATTTCATTATCGCTGTTCTTGCCGAGATCAAGGAACGTAATACCAGAGTTGTTCCTACCAGTCCTGAAATCGCCGGGTTTATTAGAAGAAACCGAAGAAAATATAAAGATCTCCTGCCGGTTGGCATAAACATTTAGACCGCTATCGCTGCAGGAATTTCTTCAAATCTAACTAACCCGTCTTCATCAATTTCAGTTAGTTTTATTTTCTGAAGCATATTCACTTTTGCCGGATCCCATGGTGCTTTAACCTTTACGTAATTCTCGGTAAAGCCATGAATATATCCTTCTTTATTTTCTCCCTCGAATAGTACCGTAACAATATTCCCGAGTTGACTTTCATAAAAGGCTCTTCTTTTCTTTGCAGACAGCCCCCTGAGCATTTTACTTCTTTTCTTACGCACCTTTTGAGAAACCACCCCATCCATACTGGCAGCAGGAGTATTATCTCTTTCAGAATATGTAAAAACATGCAGATACGATATATCCAGCTCGTTGAGAAAGTTATAGGTTTCGAGAAAATGTTCATCGGTTTCTCCAGGGAAACCAACTATAACATCTACACCAATGCAGGCATTAGGCATCACCTCTTTTATACGCTTTACCCTGTCTACATAAAGATCGCTCATGTATCTTCTGCGCATAAGTTTCAGGATATCATCACTTCCACTTTGTAATGGGATATGAAAATGAGGAACAAAAGTTCTGCTCTGGGAAACAAAATCGATCGTTTCATTTTTAAGAAGATTTGGTTCAATAGATGAGATACGTAACCTTTCTATCCCAGCTACTTCATCCAATGCCTTTACAAGATCCAAAAAAGTATGTTCGTGTTTCTTGTTTCCAAATTCACCCTTTCCATAATCACCGATATTTACTCCGGTGAGCACTATTTCTTTGATTCCCTGTTCAGAGATCTCAGCTGCATTCGCCAAAACATTCTCCAGTTTATCACTTCTTGAAATGCCCCGGGCAAGTGGGATCGTACAGTATGTACATTTATAATCACACCCATCCTGCACTTTTAAAAAGGCTCGGGTACGATCTCCTATGGAATAGGAACCAACATAAAAATCGGCTTCGTTGATTTCACAAGAATGAACCTCCCCATAATCGTTCTTGGTAAGATCATTTAAATAATCTGTAATCTTGAATTTTTCTGTAGCTCCCAGCACAAGGTCTACTCCATCTACAGCCGCCAGTTCTTCAGGTTTTAATTGAGCATAACAACCTACTGCAACAAGAAAGGCATCCTCATTGGCTTTTTGAGCCTGTTTTACTATAGTTTTGAAACGCTTATCAGCATTTTCTGTAACAGAGCAAGTATTAATCACATATATGTCTGCTTTTTCAGAAAAATCTACTCTAGTAAAGCCTTCGTTCTCAAACGACCTGGCTATAGTGGATGTTTCTGAAAAATTGAGCTTACAGCCCAATGTATAAAATGCAACTTTCTTAGCGCTCATACTCCTTCTTTTAATAATCATTTCCTGCAAACGGGCTGCAAAGATACCAACTTAAAATGTTTCTGTAAAATGATGTGCATTAGGTAATTTCAGAAAAAAAAATAAGCATTACTGCATACTTGAGTAATGCTTATTTGCAGAGTTTATAATTTGAAATTTTTAAAATCCTACGATCTTCTCCATTTTGCGGAGTAATCAAAGGCATATTTGAAAATTTTTCTGTCTTCGTCAGTAAGTTTTACATTCCGCCTTTTCATTACCAGCTCGGCCGTTTCCAGGGCTTTCTCCAGCTTATATGTCGTTGTTCCTGCACTTCCACCCCAGCTAAAACCAGGAACGAAATTTCTTGGAAATCCACTGCCAAAGATATTGGCGCTAACCCCTACTACGGTTCCTGTATTGAACATGGTATTAATTCCACATTTACTGTGATCACCCATTATAAGCCCACAAAACTGAAGACCCGTTCGGGCAAAATTTTCAGTATCATAATTCCATAATCTCACTTCAGCATAATTATTCTTTAAATTGGAATTATTAGAATCGGCTCCAATATTACACCATTCACCAAGGACCGAATTCCCTAAAAAGCCATCATGTCCTTTATTGCTATTTTCAAACAGTACAGAATTACTGATCTCTCCCCCAGCCTTACAAGCCGGCCCAATAGTAGTGGGTCCGTAGATTTTCGCGCCTAATTTTATCGTTGCTCCTTCTCCCAGTGCAAAAGGTCCTCGTATAAGCGAACCTTCCATTATAGTTGCATCTTTTCCTATATAAATCGGGCCAGCAGAGGCATTTAATGAACAATTCTCAACGACAGCTCCAGGCTCTAAAAAGATATTTTCTGAAGCTTTAATGAAGTT
>JAHELO010000325.1 GCA_024644145.1 Christiangramia sp. | reverse complement strand
AAGGTTCAGGATTATGGGGAAAGTGACCATTTGGTTCACAATACAACTCTATAACTTCAACACCCATACGTTTTAATAAAGCAGGGATGGCAATCCCTCCTGTAGAGTTTACCGCATCTACTACAACCTTAAGGCCCGCTTTCGCCACCTTATCTGCATCTACAAGTTTTAACTTAAGAACTTCATCAATATGTTTTTCAATATATCCATCCAACGCAGTTATTTCGCCCAGATCATCCACACCAGCAAAATCAAAACCTTCATTTTCTGCAATTTTAAGGATTTGAGCACCGGCTTCTCCATCTAAAAACTCGCCTTTATTGTTTAATAATTTCAAGGCATTCCATTGTTTTGGGTTATGGCTGGCAGTAAGGATTATACCTCCATCTGCCTTTTCTAAAGGCACCGCCACCTCTACAGTGGGTGTGGTAGACAAACCAAGGTCTATTACATCTATTCCTAATCCTGTTAAAGTATTCATGGTTAGCTCCTGAATCATTTTCCCAGATATTCTGGCGTCTCTACCTACAACCACTTTTAATTTTTTATTCTCTGAAGCCTGTTTTAACCAGGTACCATAAGCGGCAGCAAACTTTACAGTGTCAACCGGAGTTAGATTTTCACCGGTTTTTCCTCCAATGGTGCCTCGTATACCTGAAATAGATTTTATTAATGTCATCTTAGAAATAAATATTAAATGAAATATAATCTTTAAACCCCAGCGGGCTTAAGAATGCACAAATATACATGGCTGCTCACCTACTCTCCAAAACTTAACAGAAATTAACCCTGCAAAACCAGAATTTGTATCTTCCCGCTATGAATTTTCTGGCGCACATTTATTTATCTGGTGATGATGACCAATTAAAAATTGGAAATTTCATGGCCGATTCTATTAAAGGCAAGCAATACCTGAAATACCCTTATAAAATTCGCAATGGAATAATTCTCCACCGTGCTATTGATTATTATACAGATACTCATCCGGTTTTCATAGAAAGCGCTAAACGACTTTTCCCCATTTATGGGCATTATAATGGTATTATCGTGGATATTTTCTACGACCATTTTCTGGCCGCCAATTGGGAAAGATATTCTGATATACCCCTGGAAGTTTATATACTAGAATTCTATGCACTTTTACAGAAAAATTTCGAAATCCTCCCGCACAAGGTTAAAACCTTTCTTCCCTACATGATCCAGGATAACTGGTTATTAAGTTACGCAAGAATTGAGGGCATTGAACAGGTATTAACGGGTATGAACAGAAGGACCGGGAAAAAATCTCAAATGAATTTGGCTACTATTGAGTTAAGGAAGTACTACAAAGAGTTCCAGGCTGAATTTGAGTTATTTTTTGAAGATGTTCAAACCTTTAGTAAATCAAAGATCAAAGAATTTAATAAATAAAAAAGGCCGGCAAAATGCCGACCTTTAAAATAACTTCAAAACAGAATTATTTAACGAATTTCCATCTACCGTTGATCAATTCTACTTCTTTGAGATTTTTTCCTTTTTCAACCCACCAGGTATCATCTTTTCTAAGCACCATTACGCCTTCTATCACATAATATTCACCATTGATATATTCAGGTTCCGGCTCTGTTGGCTCAGGTTCAGTTGGTTCTGGCTCTGTAGGGTTAGTTGGTTCAGTAACTGCACCAGGATACATCACTTCTATCCCTTCAACGTCACCTGCAGATAAACTTGATCTTTGCACGGAGTAAGTAGAACCATCTTTTTTAGTAATGGTTGGTTGACCGTTAGCTGAAAAAGAATAAGAACTATACATCATAATAGACCCAAGATCAAGACCTGCCGTATATTCGGCACCGTCCCAGCCAGCTTCCTCATAAGTATAAAAATTATGTTCTCTTCCGGATATTATATTATTAAAGTGCACCGAAATGGTTACATCTCTATCGGCACGACTCTGTTCATGCCACAGGCCAACTGCATGTCCAATCTCATGGATTGTATTCCCTGTGGAACAGGCATCTGCAAGTGTGATTGGCTGTCTACCACCAATCATACCTACGTAAGAAGAACAACCGCCTCCAGGAGTAAAATATATATAATTAGCTTCAGATGTTCGCTGCACAAACTTTACAGCAGTATTTGCTTCCCAGTGGCTAATAGCATCACTCACACGTTGCTGGTTGGGCAATGCAGGATCTATATCATAAAATACCGTATTATCTGGCCAGAAAAATTGTGTACGGCCTACACTTTTGGTTACTTCAGAAGCATCTTCACCGGCTTTTAAAACTAAATCTACCGGGCTCTTTGTTATGTTACTTTCAGGAAGGAAAATATCACCCTGATATACGAACTTACCGTTCACTTCTTCTACCGGAAGTTTTTTTCCTGCGAAATAGATATCCATAACTTTCCCGGTTTCATCCGGAAAGGCTTTTTCCGTAATTTCATCGGTGAATGCAGACTGCGATCCGGTCTCCTCAGGGACTATCTCTGAGGCATTGTCTTCGCTACAGGAAATAAAAGCCAGTAACGGTACGGCTAAAAAGAATTTTAGTTTTTTCATAAGTAGGTTTTTAAAATTTGTTCAGGCAAATCAACTCCAGGATTGGGTGCAGAATCATTTGCAACAAAAAGGCAGTTTTTTAACGTTTAAAAGCTGCCTTTTATCGAATTTGAATTATTTTATAAAATCAGCTTGTTAAAATATTAACTGTGTAATTTATCCACAATGAGTGTGAAATTAACATTTTATTCACACTTAAAATCACCTTGGAACGAAATAGCTCCAAGGCAATTAATTAGTTTTAAGCCCATTCCCAGTTACCATTCACAAGCCGGACAGCTCTCCATCCAAATCTGGTTTGATACCACCAACCATCAGAATATCTTAGAACAGTAACACCATTAATAGTATAATATTCTCCATTTATGTAAGACTGAGATCCACCACCTCCATC
>JAHELO010000324.1 GCA_024644145.1 Christiangramia sp. | reverse complement strand
AAAATACGGACTCGCTTTCGGTTCAGGACTCGCAGCCATAGATGCGGTGCTTAAACTTTTTAAACCTGGCGATGAGATCATTTCTACTAATGATCTTTATGGTGGTTCGTACAGGCTTTTTACCCAAATTTTTGAAGGTTTGGGAATAAAATTCCGTTTTGTAGGGATGCATGATGCAACAAAGATCGAGCAATATGTAAATGAAAATACAAAACTTATCTGGGTAGAAACTCCTACGAACCCTATGATGAAAATTATAGATATACAGGCTGTTTCCAGGATCGCTAAAAAACACGATCTCCTGGTGGCAGTAGATAATACTTTTGCAACTCCTTATCTTCAGCGACCTTTGGATCTTGGTGCCGATATCATCATGCATAGTGCAACCAAATATCTGGGAGGGCACAGTGATGTGGTAATGGGAGGCCTTGTAGTGAAAGATAAAGAGCTTGCAGATAGGCTTTACTTCATACAAAAGGCAAGCGGAGCGATTAGTGGGCCACAGGATTGCTTTTTGGTACTGCGTGGCATAAAAACACTGCATATAAGGATGCAGCGACATTGCGAAAATGGAGAGGCCGTAGCTAAATACCTAAGGTCGAATGCGAAGGTAGATAAAGTTTACTGGCCGGGGTTTGCAGATCATCCAAACCATGAGATCGCAAGAAAACAAATGTCGGGTTTTGGAGGAATGATCTCTTTCACCACCAAAGAAAACACATTAGAAAGCGCAACAAAGATCGTTGAAAAACTTAAGGTTTTCACTCTGGGTGAATCCCTGGGCGGGGTTGAATCCCTTGCAGGACATCCGGCAAGTATGACGCATGCATCCATTCCTAAAGAAGACCGGGAGAAGACAGGCGTCGTTGATTCTTTAATAAGACTTAGCGTAGGAATTGAAGATGAAGAAGATCTTTTGGCAGATCTTAAACAAGCTATAGGATAATCTCATAAATCAATATTATAATCACGGTCCGTTTGCACCGGACTTTTACTATTAAAAACCAATCATGAAAAAGATCTTATCACTAACCTTATTAATTATTGCTGCCATCAATATTAGCGTAGCGCAAAGTCTGCAATCTCCAGATGGCGACCTGAAGATGAATTTTGCATTGCAAAAGGACGGAATTCCGGTTTATGGCCTTTCTTTTAACGGCAAGGAAGTTATTAAGGCCAGTAAACTGGGACTTGAGCTTAAAGATAATGAAGACCTGCTTTCAGGTTTTAAAATAGAGAGTACATCTGAATCTACTTTTGATAATACCTGGACACCAGTGTGGGGAGAATCAAAGGAGATCAAGAATCATTATAATGAACTGGAGGTAGAGCTTCTTCAGGAAAATACAAACAGAAAACTCGTGATCCGTTTCAGACTTTATAACGAGGGTCTCGGATTTAGATATGAATTTCCTGAACAAAAAGACCTTGTCTATTTCATTATTGAAGAAGAGCGTACGCAATTTGCCATGACCGGAGATCATACCGCATTCTGGATCCCGGGAGACTATGATTCGCAGGAGTATGATTATACCGAATCTAAACTGTCAGAAATTAGAGAGAAATTTGATTCTGCTGTAACTTCTAATGCTTCGCAAAAACAATTTTCAAAGACAGGAGTACAAACGTCGCTTATGATGAAGACCGATGATGGGTTGTATATTAATTTACACGAAGCGGCATTAGTAGATTATTCATTGATGAACCTAAATCTGGATGACGAAAAGATGATTTTCGAATCCTGGCTAACACCAGATGCTGTAGGAAACAAGGGTTACCTGCAAACGCCTGCTGTTTCACCATGGAGAACTATAATGGTGAGTGATGATGCCAGGGATATTCTGGCTTCTAATATGAATCTTAACCTTAATGAGCCTAATAAACTTGAAGATACTTCCTGGATAAAACCCGTAAAATATATAGGAGTTTGGTGGGAGATGATCACAGGAAAAAGTTCCTGGGCTTATACAGATGAGCTTCCATCTGTAAAGCTTGGAGAAACAGATTTTTCCAAGACCAAGCCGAATGGAAAGCATGCTGCAAATACAGAGCATGTTAAGAAATATATAGATTTTGCGGCTGAACATGGTTTCGATGCCGTTTTGGTAGAAGGCTGGAATGAAGGATGGGAAGACTGGTTTGGAAAATCTAAAGATTATGTGTTTGATTTTGTAACTCCATATCCCGATTTTGACGTGGAAGAAATCCAGAAATATGCTGAGGATAAAGGGGTGAAAATGATGATGCATCATGAGACATCTGGTGCGATTAGAAATTATGAGCGACATTTAGACACGGCCTACCAGTTTATGAACAAGTATGGTTATCCTGCAGTGAAAAGTGGTTATGTAGGAGATATTATACCCAGAGGAGAACATCATTATGGACAATGGGCAATAGACCATTATCTCTATGCCATAAAGAAGGCTGCAGATTATAAAATTATGGTAAATGCCCATGAGGCTGTGAGGCCTACGGGTTTAAGAAGAACCTATCCAAACCTTATAGGTAACGAATCTGCCCGTGGGACCGAGTTTCAGGCGTTTGGAGGCTCTAAGCCTAATCATGTGACCATTCTACCATTTACCAGATTGATTGGTGGACCTATGGATTATACTCCGGGGATCTTTGAAATGGATATAAGCAAACTTAATCCAGATAATAATTCTCATGTAAACAGTACAATCGCAAACCAATTGGCTTTATATGTGACTATGTACAGTCCCTTGCAAATGGCTGCAGACCTCCCGGAACATTATATGCAGTTCCCTGATGCTTTTCAGTTCATTAAAGATGTGGCTTTAGACTGGGATGAAAGTATTTACCTGGAAGCTGAACCCGGGGAATATATTACAGCCGCGCGAAAGGAAAAAGGGAGTAACAATTGGTTTGTTGGAAACGTAAATGGGAATGAAGCTAGAACTTCAAAAATAAAATTC
>JAHELO010000323.1 GCA_024644145.1 Christiangramia sp. | reverse complement strand
TTTTGGCATTAATACGAACCTGCTCCATTTTGATGGTGTTGATCTGCGCAAATAATCTGTGCTCTGTACTGTCTGTCTCGAACATTTGGAAACTCCCTTTATCAACCCTAACCTTTTTAATCAGAATCTTATTTTTAAACTGCTTAGATTGTTTGTCCTTATCTGAACGACTGGAATCCTTTTCCTGATTCTTAAGCGCATAAAACTTCACTACGGGTTTCGAGATACTAAGCTCTCCAACAATGATATTCTTGTCTTTGATATAATCCCAGAGATGAATATTATTTAATCTAATAGTATCAACCTTAAGTGTTTTATTCCGAATGTTCACGTAGGGATTAATAATCTCAGCCTTACGGTCGAGAAGTTTCACATCTACTTTATCATATACCGTATTAGCTTTTGTAAGGTTATCTTCTATAGCAGTTTTGATTCTTTTCTCGAGGTAATTATTAGCAAGGAGTAAACCAAGTGCAAGGACCCCAATACCTATAAGAATTCCAATTGCAAATTTTGTAGTTCTCTTCAAAGCGATTAAATTTTTCTAAAACCAATTTACAATTCAGGCAACACCCTGCAACCGGTTTAAGAATTTTTAACTTAAAAGATTGTGAGACAGAAGTTGACATAGTTAAATTTCTGTCAAACAGGATTTTTTACTTTCCTGGTCCGGTATTTGGATGTTATCTTTGAACAAATTCAAAAGGAAAAGATGTTTTTAAAAGTTGGTATAAAGATTTTATTTGTGATCACCGAGATCTTTCTTGGTTTTTACAGTTTGGTGGTAAGTGAAAGTTTACTTATCAAATTTTTCTTTTTTGCCGTTACCGCAGCGATTATCGCTTTTGGTATGCTTAAAACAATCAATAAAATCTTACCTACAGATAAGGCCTTTCTGGATTTTGAAGCTGAAGAAGAAAATATTTAATAATATTAGAAGGTTCTGTTAGCATCCGTTGATAATCTCAACGGATTTTTTTATTTAAATTCAATTAGTATCATACCGGGATTACATGAAATTAATATGCCTTGCCGATACACATAATAAGCATCACGACATCCCCATACCCGAAGGTGATATTCTTATTCATGCCGGAGATTGTACAGATGGTGGAACCCGTAATGAAACTGAAAATTTCCTGCAATGGTTCTCTAGGCAACCACATAAACATAAGATCCTCGTGCCCGGGAACCACGATTTCTATTTTGAAAAGGTCGAAAATATTAAAAAGATACCTGGTAACATTCATATATTAATAGACCAGGGGCTGGAACTGGAAGGTTTAAAATTCTGGGGCTCTCCGGTGACACCGGGCTTGAGAAACTGGGCTTTCAACCGGGAAAGGGGTGATGAGATTAAGAAACATTGGGATCTGGTTCCTGTAGACACGCAGGTGCTTATAACCCATACTCCACCCTATGGTATTTTAGACGAAATTAATAACGGTACGCACCTCGGCTGTGAGGAATTGAACAAAATATTACCAGTTGTGGAACCAGACTTTCATTTGTTTGGACACATTCACCCTGCCTCCGGTATCCTGATAAGGCCCAAAACCAGTTTTTTTAACCTGGCCTTATTAGATGAAGACCTAAGAGTGCTACATTCTCCCCATATTATCAATATTTAACCTCTCCCGCTCCCTTAACAAATGTCTATTGAAGTTAAAAGTTTATTAATGTGAAAAGTATTACATTTTTTTTAACAGCTTTTATACTGTCTAATAGTAATTTAGCCATGTTGATAATGATGAAAAGCGAATAACTATGAACAGAATTACTTCCCCGGAGATAATTGACGAAGTCAAAAATCTAATTTCTTATAGTATTATTAATAGGAATCAGGAAAAATCAGATTTCCAAAAGTTACACCGTTCTATCGTTTCTCAGTATTTCGAGGCCAGAAAGGTGAACATAGATTATGAGCAGCATACAATAGATATGCAATTGCCGGTAGGCCAGGACAAATACACCCAAATTACTTTTGAATGCCAGGATCTCGAGAGATTCCTAAAATCCTGTTTAAAAAAAGATGAGAAGAGTTTATTCTATTATCAAAGTTTACTGAATAATTATAATGTGATCTCTGCAGCTTAGAGCTCACTCAAGTTCATAAAAATTCATTCACGCCCGGTTCATTAACCGGGTTTGTTTTTTTAATCCCTTCTCCAATTTCTCTAAGCTTTTTAATACTGATAGGCTTGGAAACGAAACCCTCAACAACAGGAAATTCATTAATTCTTTCCTTATCTGAATAGGCAATGGAAGAAGAAACTATATAAATCTGAGTTCTGTGTTCAAGATCTGAATAAAGCCGCTTGAGCTCCTCTATAAACTGCCAGCCATCCATTTGCGGCATATTAATATCCAGCAAAATCACATCTGGCAAGTATATTTCTTCACTTTCTAACATAGAAAGCACCATATTAGCACATTGAAAATAATGCTGCTCTTCAAAAACTGCCGCCTTCTTTATCAGCTTCCCGATAATTACCTGGTAGATCTCATCATCATCTATCACCCACACGCTCCTTTTCATTTAAAGTAAACTTTAAAAGTTGTGCCAATTCCCGGCGTACTATCTACAGTCAAATGTCCGCCCATGGCGTTAATCTGATTTTTCGTAATAAACAGGCCAACACCTCTGGAATCTTTACGGGTGGTAAAAGTTTTATAAAGGCCGAAGATTTTGTCCCCATATTTTTCCAGATCAATTCCAATGCCATTATCCGTGATTTCCAGGATCCAGGTACTTCCCTCCTTATATCCTTTTATAATAATTTCAGGTTTACGGTCTGGATGACTATACCTTAAAGCATTTGTCAGGAAATTAAGCAACACGCTTTCCAGATAGGAAGCATTAAAGGCTACCTGCATTTCTACAGGTACATTGGTATTTATAATGGCTTCCTTATTGCTTATTTGTAATTGTAGAACCTCC
>JAHELO010000020.1 GCA_024644145.1 Christiangramia sp. | reverse complement strand
CTCTTCAGTCCCTTTCGTGATAAGATCATCTATAAGAACACCTATATAAGCCTCATTACGCTTCAGGATAAATTCATCTTTTTCCTGCACTTTTAAGGCGGCATTTATTCCAGCCATCATACCCTGGCAGGCAGCTTCTTCATACCCTGTAGTTCCGTTGATCTGTCCTGCGAAGAAAAGTCCATCCACAAGTTTTGTTTCAAGAGTGTGCTTCAATTGTGTAGGCGGGAAATAATCGTACTCAATAGCATAACCCGGTCTGAAAAACTTAACATTTTCAAATCCTTCTACAGATCGTAATGCTTTAAACTGGACGTCTTCCGGAAGCGAGGTGCTGAAACCATTTACGTAAACTTCAACAGTATTCCATCCCTCAGGTTCCACAAAAAGCTGATGCCTGTCTTTATCGGCAAAACGATTTATCTTATCTTCTATTGAAGGACAATATCTGGGTCCAATACTTTTAATTCTTCCATTAAACATAGGCGACCTATCAAATCCTTCCTTAAGGATCTCATGAACCTCGTTAGAAGTATAGGTCATATGGCACGAACGCTGTTTAGTTAACGGTTTTGTTTCATCTGAATAAGAAAATTTACCTGGAATATCATCACCCGGCTGTTCTACCATTTTAGAATAATCCAGGGACCTTCCATCAACACGCGGAGGTGTTCCGGTCTTCATTCTTCCTGCTTCGAATCCCGCTTCGATTAGATCTTTGGTAATACCAGTAGCAGCTCTTTCACCTGCTCTACCTCCACCAAATTGCTTATCACCTATATGAATTAATCCGTTAAGAAAGGTGCCATTGGTACATACTACTGAGTGACCAAAAATTTCAAGTCCCAGGGAAGTTCTTACTCCAATAACTCTATCATTTTTAATAATAAGCCCGGCAACCATCTCCTGATAAAAATCAAGATTCGGAGTTTGTTCAAGTTTGATTCTCCAGTCTTCTGCAAACCTCATACGATCACTCTGAACTCTCGGACTCCACATTGCAGGCCCTTTGGATTTATTCAGCATTTTGAATTGAATGGCACTAGTATCGCTAACAATACCGCTATACCCTCCCATCGCATCAATCTCCCTAACAATTTGCCCTTTGGCAATCCCACCCATTGCAGGATTACAACTCATTTGAGCAATGTTCTGCAGGTTCATGGTGATAAGAAGGGTTTTGCTACCCATATTAGCTGCTGCTGCTGCTGCCTCACTACCGGCATGCCCAGCACCAACTACAATAACGTCATACTTCTTTTCGAACATATTCAGACCTATTTTTTTCCTATTGTTCCACGTGGAACAATTCTATTTTTTCCTCTTCCTTGCGTCGCATTAACTCCCGCTCCCTTTCATCCTTATCCTTATATCCGCAAAAATGCAAGACACCGTGGATTATCACCCGCTTCAATTCCTCTTTAAAATCCACATTGAAAGTTTCGGCATTTTCCTGTACCCTATCGGTACTTATAAAAATATCCCCGTGAAGTGTATTCCCAATTCCATTATCAAAACTAATAATATCTGTAAAGGTGTCGTGATCCAGATATTTTACATTTATATCATGCAAATAATCATCATCGCAAAAGATAAAATTAATATCCCCCACATACTTGTTTTCAGATTCAATGACATTTTCCACCCATCTACGAAAGGCATCCTGCTGCTCCAGCACAAAATCATTTTCACTAAAAAAATTAATCTCTCCTTTTTCCAAAATAATCCTTTACTTTCTCCTTGTAAATTTGCCGCAAAGGTAAGGTTTGTCTATTTAAAATTTCAGTGGAATTAAAATATTCTTTAGCCCTATCAATCTGATCCTGAAGGCTGTTTTGATATTCAACCCGATTAGATTCAGATTTCCTTTTATCGTCGCTTCCCTGAAGTTGCTGAGCCTTCTCGAATTTAAGCAACTCATACTGCAACTGTTGCATTCGCTTCACGGTTTCAGGATCGAAACCTTTATCCAGCAACTGCTCCTCGATCTTTCGCATTTCTTCTACGGCCTTATTCCCTGATTTCTCGCCGTTTCGCTCCAGCAACTCTTCCATTTGCATCCTTAGCATTTGTTGTTCCTTGTAGATCTCGTACAATTCACCGCTTTGCCCTTCACCTTCACCCTGAGGTTTCCCTTCTTTCTTTTCGCCTTCGCCCTTGGATTTACCATCCATTTTTTCCATAAGTTCCTTTTGTTCCTTAATTATATCCTGCAACTGAAAGTCCTGGTTTCCTTTACCTTTACCCGGTTGCGGATTGCCCATCATTTGTTGCATGGAACCAAGGATTTTATCAAGAAGATTAGCAAGGTCATTAGCGCCGGTAACAACATATTGCTGACTGGAAGTCCCCTGAGGAAGTTCATTATCTGATAATCTTTCAATAGCTTTTTCAATATCGAATTCTATGTTCGTAAGCTTATCTGTGATCACTTCATTCACCATTGGGTTTCTCATGGCCAGGGCATAAAGACTATCATCTATATGCCTGAAGTTCTCTCTCAGGTTGCTTTGTTCCTTTAATTTACCCGCATATCTGGGATTTTTTTGCTGGATCACTTTAAATTCATTTAACAGGTCTTCCTGTCCAAATGAGAAAACAATAAGATTATCAAGAATCTGCCTTAAAGTTTCAGCATCGGCTTCTAATTGTTCTTGTTGTTGCATCATAGAAGACTGTTGCATATCCTGGCTCATTTCGAGCATTTTTTTTGCGGCATCCTTCTGCTTTGGTTTTGCTTCAGAATCCTTATTCTCATCCAGATTCTCCTTAGCGTCATTCAGATCTTTTTCAATACTTTCTTCGTCTACTATTTCCCTCTTAAGCTCCTGAGGTTGTTTCAATTTTTCATTTTCCTTTTCGAGTTCATCCATAGCTTCCCTGAAATTCTCGAATTCCTTATTTAATTCATTCTGCTTTTCTGAATTGTTCTCACTCTCCTGTTCCGAAAGTTCGTCTTGCTTTTTGGAAAGTTCTTCAAGGTCCCTCGCTAATTTTTGTTTCTTTTCTTCAACATAATATCTCTTGGTTAATTCCAGTAACTGTTCAAGATTTCGCTGGTTATTCTTATTTTGCTTTGACAGCTCATCCAGTTTTTTACCAAGATCCTCCTTCTGAATCTTCTCGGCATATTCCTCTAATTCCTTTAGTAATTTTTCATTTTCCTCGAGGCGCTTTTCATTATTTTCCAATCTTTTGTTCAACTCCTTTTTCATAGGCGAGTTTTCCAATTCATCATTATTCTGAAGACTTTTTTCGAGTTTTTCAGAATAATTCTTCATCATTTCATTTTGCCTCCGCTGTCTTTTTAGATACTCTTCTAGCCTTTTACGTTCATTATAATTGAGTTCTTCCTTTTCTTTTTCAAGGTTAGAAATCTCCTTTAATTCTTCTTCAGATTTTTCAAAATCTTCCAGCTGCCTGCCAATATTCTTGATGGCATCATTCTGCTCTTGTAAATTCAAATCGTCTAATTCTCTGGCCGACTTTTTTCTATATGTAAAGGTTTCAGATCGCGCAGATTTAGATCCGTTTACCGCATCATTATCATATACCCTGAAAAAATAACTATAACTTTCTCCAGTTTCCAATTCAATATTCCCTGGAAAACTAAAATGAAATTCATCATAGTTTTCCTTAGCAATAGGTATCGCAAGTGTACGCGGGTTTTCCTTCTCTTTATCTGTAAAATAGACCAGTTCTAAACGAACCAAACCATAATCATCTGAAATTTCACCTTTAAAATACTGTATATCAGTATTTAAACTATCTTTTTGTGTAGTAAGTCTTATTTCCGGATACTGATCCTTAATTACTTCTATCGTATATTCCAGCGGTTCAAATTCCTGTACCCGATCATTGGAGGTGCTAACTGTATATGGCAGGCGTGTATTTATCCTTTTTTTAAACTGAGTGAGATTATCCCGGGCATATAACTTTATTATGGTATCTGTCAACATAAAACTGATTTCCTCTGTATTTCGGGTAGAAAAATTCCAGGTGATCCCGGTACCTTCAGGTACAGTTATATTGCCTGTTCCAGATAGTTTTTCATCAATCATTCCCACATAGGAAGGATAATCCAGTTTCATTTCAAAATTTAATAATCTAGGTATTTTAATAACCTCAAGAATATATTCAGGAGATACTACTTCATTAGCCCTAAAATTAAAAGAGATATCATCAGACAACTCAGTTATCACATATTCAAAAACACCGGGAGCCGATTGTTTCATGAAATTCCCACTTTCTCCAATGATGATTTGAACGCTTTCAGGATTATAATCACCAACCGTCATTAGCTGGATCTTAAATTCCTCCCCTTCCCTGGCCTTCAATTCTGAATTCTGAATGATAAAATGAAAAGGTGCAGGTTTTAAATAGGTGGTATTATAATTAGATATTCTGTTAAAACTGCCTGTTATTACATCTGTCTTGTCTGCTATAAAAAGTCCGGCGATTATTAAAACCGGGAAGATCACATAACGTAGATATTTTTTATTCTCGCCTAAGTGTACTGCCTTTTTAAACGGAATTGGAGTAAGTTCTTTAGATCTCTGGTCTATACTGGCTATTAACAGATCGGTCTTGTGAGAGCTGTTCTGCAGCTGAAGCAGGTTGGTTAATTTATCACTTACATGAGGAAAATGTTTCCCGATGATCTCTGAAGCCTGATAATCTGTAAGACCTTTAGATATCTTCAGCATTTTAGCAAGCGGGAACCCCACGAACATTATTAGAAGCAATATCTCTACAGCAATGAATATCCAGAACAAAAAAGCTCTGCCCCCGGAAGGCAACCAAAGAAAGTATTCCAGGCTAACGGTAAGTATAAAATAGAGCAACCCGCAGGCTATGAACAAAATGCTTCCTTTAAGTATTAAACTGAGGTAATACTTTTTCACGAAAGCTTCCAGTTTCTGCTTCACCAACCTGAAATTTTCCATTTTTTGGTAATATTTATTTAAAAATACGATAAAAAACCTACTAATTCAGGATGAGGCAGCCTTGGTTTAGGATTGGTTTAATAAGGTTGTATCTTTGCCACCAAAAATCAGAAAAATATGTCTTCTAAAGTACGCGTAAGATTTGCTCCCAGCCCTACGGGACCTTTACATATAGGTGGAGTTAGAACAGCTTTATATAACTACCTTTTTGCTAAAAAACATGGTGGTGATTTTATACTGAGAATTGAAGATACAGATCAAAACCGCTACGTTGAGGGAGCTGAAGATTATATTATCGAAGCCCTTAATTGGTGTGGTATCCCTTATGATGAAGGTCCGGGAAAGGAAAAAGGATTTGGGCCTTACAGGCAAAGTGAGCGTAAGCAACTGTACAGGGAGTATGCAGAAAAGTTGATTGATTCTGGTGATGCCTATTACGCTTTTGATACAGCTGAAGAATTAGATGGTCACAGGAAGAATCATGAAGAAAAAGGAAAAACCTTCATTTATAACTGGCATAACCGTGAAAAACTAAAAAATTCATTATCTCTTTCTCCGGAGGAAGTGCAGGCGAAAATAGATGCCGGTGATGCATATGTTATCCGTTTTAAATCTCCTAAGGACGAAATCTTGCAATTAAAGGATATAATCCGCGGAAATATGGAAATTGATACCAATATCCTGGATGATAAAGTACTTTTTAAAAGTGACGGGATGCCTACCTATCATCTGGCAAATATCGTAGATGACCATCTTATGGAGATCACCCACGTAATTCGTGGAGAAGAATGGTTGCCATCTCTCGCCCTGCATTATATGTTATATCGGGCACTGGGATGGGATGCACCAAAATTTGCACACCTTCCTCTTATCATGAAACCTCAGGGAAAAGGAAAACTGAGCAAAAGGGATGGTGACAAAATGGGATTTCCGGTATTTCCATTGGAATGGAAGGATCCAAAATCTGGTGATATTTCTGCCGGTTACAGGGAAGACGGATATTTCCCGGAAGCGGTGGTAAACATGCTCGCTTTTCTAGGTTGGAACCCCGGAACAGAAGAGGAATTCTTTAATTTGGAAAAACTTACCAAATCTTTTGAATTAGAACGTGTTCACAAGGGCGGTGCTAAATTTGACCCGGAAAAGACAAAATGGTTCCAACAACATTACATGCAGGAGGCAAATAATGAGGAACTTGCAAATAAATTTGAAGAAATTCTCAAAGAAAAGGAAGTCACTTCCAATAAGGCCTTTATTATTGAAGTGGTTTCTTTGATAAAGGAAAGAGCAGTCTTTGTAGAAGATCTGTGGCAGCAAGGTTACTTCTTTTTTATAGCCCCTACTTCCTTTGAACCTAAGGATGCCAAAAAAGCATGGAAAGAGGATACTGCTGCACTTATGACTGAATTATCTGAATTTCTAAGTTCCGTAGAAAATTTTGAAGCAGAGAACTTACAGGAAAATGTGAAAGGATGGATTAAAAGTAAGGAGATTGGTTTTGGTAAGGTTATGATGCCATTACGTGTTGCCCTGGTTGGTGCGTTACAGGGTCCTGATCTATATAAGATAGCTGAATTTATTGGGAAGGAAGAAACCCTGAACAGAGTTAATAAAGCTGTGGAAACCTTAAAATAAGGTACTTTTCAAATATAAAATAAACCGGTTAGGGCGACTCCTTAACCGGTTTTTCTTTTTTAGTCTGTATTTGAATTGAAAAAGCAAAATCTATCTAGGGGGATATATAAGGTTTCAGCCTTTTATTCTTAAATTGATGCATTCTTAACTTAATATTTAAAAGATGCTCAATTTAGTATTGTTACCAATAGTATTAGTAATCACGCTCCTGGTTCTATTCTCCGGAATATTTATAGTGAAGCAACAAACTTCAGCAATTATAGAGCGTTTTGGGAAGTTTACAAGTATTAGGAGTTCGGGATTACAACTCAAAATTCCCTTTATAGACCAAGTAGCGGGCAGAATAAATTTAAAGGTGCAGCAACTAGATGTATTGGTAGAAACTAAAACCAAGGATAATGTTTTCGTGAAATTGAAAATTTCTGTCCAGTTTCAGGTACGAAAGGATAATGTATATGATGCGTTCTACAAGCTCGAAAGCCCCCACGACCAGATTACGGCCTATGTTTTTGATGTTGTGCGCGCAGAAGTGCCTAAAATGAAGTTAGATGATGTATTTGAGAGAAAAGATGACATTGCTATTGCAGTAAACCGGGAACTAAACGAGGCAATGCAGTCTTATGGGTATGATATAATTAAAACACTTGTTACAGATATAGATCCAGATGTACAGGTAAAGGCCGCTATGAACCGGATTAATGCCGCAGAAAGAGAAAAAGTAGCTGCAGAATATGATGCTGAAGCTGATAGAATAAAGATCGTAGCCAAAGCACGGGCAGAAGCAGAAAGTAAACGTTTGCAGGGTCAGGGTATAGCTGACCAAAGGCGGGAAATCGCCCGAGGGCTGGAAGAAAGTGTAGATGTACTTAACAATGTAGGTATCAATTCTCAGGAAGCCTCTGCCCTTATCGTTGTTACCCAGCATTACGATACTTTGCAGGCTATAGGAGAAGAAACTAACAGTAATTTAATACTGCTTCCCAATTCACCTCAGGCGGGAAGTGATATGCTGAATAATATGGTGGCTTCCTTTACCGCTTCTAATCAAATTGGGGAAGCAATGAAAGAACAGAACCGGAGGCAGACAGGTAAGACCAAAAAAGATAATGATAACGAAGAAGCATAAAAAAAGCCCCGGTTGGGGCTTTTTACATTTTATAAAGGAATTTATTTTCTGGTAGAAGTTACCACTTTCTTAACCCCTATTATTTTAGAAACTGCTTTTAATACTAAAGCTTTCTGAATAATTGATCCCACTATATTTCCTGCAATAGAAACTAGCGACAAACTCTCTTTGGTTTGATCTATACTTAATTTGATCTCTTCCTTATCGATTTCGGTTTGGAGTCTAAGGATCTTAAGGTCTTTATCTATTTCGTCAAAAGATGAATATATTCTCATTAGTCTTCTTTATCGTTAAATACCGCTTTTGAGAACTTTCTAAGCACTAGTTTTTCTATAGGTTCCTTACCAAAAATAAATATGAGCACAAATATTACAAGATAGAATGCTCCCACAATAAAATAGCCGGCACTGGGAACCCCAATGGCTTCGCTTATAACAATAGCCAGGGCAAAAGAAAGCATAACACCCGCCGTACTCAGTAGAAAGCCCATCACCAGGAATCTAACTAGAGAGGTAGCTCCCTTCATTCCCTGTTTAAAGGCCTTTAGTTTATAATATTCAGAATTACTATGCAGAAATGCCTGAATATTGGTATTTAGATCGTGAATACTATTGGATAGTTTTTCAAATGCCATAGAAGTTTATACTACTGCTTTATCTGGAGTATTTCCGGTTGACTTATTTGAAGATTTATTTGCTTTATCTTTTTGCAACTTCGCATTTTGCTTTCGTAATTCGTCCAGTTTATTTTCCATAGCTGCCAAAATATCATCGGCTTTATGGCTAGCAGAAGATAAAGTTTCTTCCAGTCTGGTTTCAAAATCCACTCTTGCTTTTTTGGCCTTTTCGCTTAGATTAGAACTAGTCTCTGTATAACGCTTGTTCAAATTATCCTGAGCCTTTTGGGCGTCCTTTTTTAGCTTTTTACGTGTTTTCTCTCCACTGTCCGGAGCATATAATAAACCTACCCCGGCTCCTATAGCCGCTCCTGTAATTAATGCTAAAAGTGTATTTCCTGTACTTGCCATAAGTTTTTGAATTTTAAGTTATTATTCCACCAAAGGTAACGGATGCGTATACCATAGCTTGTTAACAACCGGTTAATATGTAAAAAAGCCTGTGCTAAATTATTCTTAAAAATACGAATTTAAATCTAACTTTTAATCTTAGCCCAGGAATCCCTTAAACCAACGGTTTTATTAAATACAGGTTTTTCTTTTGTTGAATCCTTATCCACACAAAAATATCCAATACGCTGGAACTGAACCTTATCCAATTCTCTGGCATCTTTTAAACCAGGTTCAAGATATCCGGTTACTACAGTAAGTGACTCCGGATTTATAAAATCAAGATAATCCTTATCCTTTACAGCATCTGGAGCTTCTTCTGTAAATAACCTGTCATAAAGCCTTATTTCAGCCTCTATGGCATGCTTTACAGATACCCAGTGAAGCGTGCCTTTCACTTTTCTTAAAGACTCTTCAGTCCCACTTCCACTTTTACTTTTAGGATCGTAGGTACAATGGATCTCGGTAATGTTACCGTCGGCATCTTTAACCACGTCTTCACCCTTAATTATATAGGCATTCTTCAGCCTCACTTCTTTTCCAAGTGTAAGTCTGAAAAATTTTCTATTCGCACTTTCCTTAAAATCTTCCCTTTCTATATATAATTCTCGCGAAAATGGAATTTCTCTGCTTCCTGCCGATTCATCTTCCGGATTGTTTTCAGCTTCCAGCCACTCCTCTTCCCCCTCAGGATAATTCGTGATTACCAGTTTTACGGGATCTAAAACGCCCATAACCCGTGGTGCAACTTTATTGAGATCTTCTCTGGCACAAAATTCTAAATGGGCAACGTCAATAAGATTTTCCCGTTTTCCAACTCCAATTGAATCTGCAAATTTCCTGATAGCTCCGGGGGTATATCCTCTACGTCTTAAACCAGAAATTGTAGGCATTCTTGGATCATCCCAGGATTTTACGATCCCTTTTTCAACGAGTTGAAGCAATTTTCTTTTACTAACCACGGTATGGCTTAAATTTCTTCTAGCAAATTCCCGCTGCTTTGGTTCAAAATCTCCCGGTTTGCTCACTTTTTTAATGAACCAGTTATATAACTCCCGGTGAGGTAAAAATTCAAGAGTACAAAATGAATGTGACACTCTTTCAATGAAATCACTTTCCCCATGGGCCCAGTCATACATTGGATAAATTTTCCAGTTATCACCAGTGCGGTGATGACTTTTATGCAGGCACCTGTACATAACAGGGTCTCGCATTAGCATATTTGGTGAAGCCATATTAATTTTAGCTCTTAACACATCCCCTTTTTCAGGGGTTTCACCGTTTTTCATTTTTTCGAAAAGCTCAAGGTTCTCTTCCACCGAACGATTTCTAAAAGGACTTTCCTTCCCTGGTTGGGTTGGAGTTCCCTTCTGCTCAGCGATCTCTTCTGAAGTCTGGCTATCAACATATGCGTCTCCGTTTTTGATCATTTCAACCGCCCAGTCATATAACTGCTGAAAATAATCTGAAGCATAACACTCCTCTGCCCACTTAAACCCAAGCCATTCAATATCTGCTTTTATAGCATCTACATATTCCTGCTCTTCCTTTGCAGGATTTGTATCATCAAAACGAAGATTCACCGGGGCATTATATCGCTCACCCAGGCCGAAATTTAAACAAATGGAAGAGGCATGACCTATATGCAAATATCCATTAGGCTCAGGGGGAAACCTGAACTTAAGGTCTTCTCTTGTATAATCTTTGGTTAGATCCTCTTCTATGATTTGCTCAATGAAATTGAGCGACTTTTTTCCTTCGGTCATAACAGATTTTAAATAAAAGGCAAATTTATCAAAATTTAAGTCGCTACAATCAGGTTGGACTTATTAGTATCAGTAAAATTCAATAACTTCAAAATATCAAGAAGAAAAAGTCTTGTATGATAATAGTAAGAGGACTTTAAATACCATTATTAAATTCCAGAACGTTAATACGGATCTTATTTTTCGAAAAATCAATAAGAATTAAAATGCCAGAGAAAAACCTAATCAATTAAAGAAATGCCTGACAGGACAATTATATTTGTAAAAAAATTAAAGTGGGATCAATAAAACTTAAGAATATCAGGGTATTTTCATACCACGGCTGTCTGGATGAAGAAAGCAAGATTGGAAGTGATTACAGGGTAGACCTAAAAGTTTATGGAGACCTTTCTCATTCGGCCAAGACCGATAAGCTTAGTGATACCATAGATTATGTACATTTAAATAAGATCGTTAAAGAAGAAATGAGCATACGTTCAAAATTACTTGAAACGGTGGCTGAGAGGATTCTTAAACGCGTTATGGATGAGCTAATTATGGTACAAAAAGCAAAAGTAGAGGTATCCAAGATCAATCCACCAATTGGTGGAAATGTGGCGATGGTAACGGTAAGCAGGACGAAATCCCGTTAGATTTTAGTTTTGAAACTTAAAATTTTTATTACATTTGCCAACCTGAATAAGGCATCGTGGCCGAGTGGCTAGGCAGAGGTCTGCAAAACCTTGTACAGCGGTTCGAATCCGCTCGATGCCTCAAGAAAAAGCTTCCTGTTAAGGGAAGCTTTTTTATTTTAATTTGGTTTTGAAGTAAAATTCTCTATTTCCCCAATCAGTGAATCATTAGGGGTTATTTCTTCTATCTGATCCTTAATCTCCTCCACCTGATCTGGAAAAACACCCTGAAAGATCAATACTCCGCCAAAAAGAATCAAAAGAATACTAATAGCCTTCTTCATCACATATATACGATTGGGCGTTAATTTTCTATTGAGTTTCTTCGCCAGCAATATTTTCGCGATATCTACAAAAAGATAGATGAGAAGTACACTGCTAAGGAAAACAGAGATCCTGTTCGCATCCATATCCAGTTTAGGGCCGAATACGATGATAACTCCCAGCCAGAATCCCAGAACACCAATATTTATAAAATTGAGCAGAAAACCCTTTGCAAATAGGCTGAAATAGTCGCTTTTACCCAA
>JAHELO010000322.1 GCA_024644145.1 Christiangramia sp. | reverse complement strand
GATTTCTTCTTCATATTTTGCCGCAGTATGATGGGCCTGTTCAATCATCTTTTCATGGATGTGATTGACAGTAAAATAAGAAGTTTCTTTTATGTTATTATAGGTGTTTCTGGCAACACTTAAAGGTCTGGTAACAAATCCCAGCATGGCTGGGTTACTTCCCATATGAGTTACAGAGCTAAAAACCGCAACATTAGGGTTGCCATTGCTGGATTTTGTAGCTATTAAGTTTGCAGATTTATAACCGGTGCAGCTATTGATTAGATTTAGACGGAAAATTTTATCCATCTTTTTTATATCCTCGGTGCTAATATGTTTCATAAAAAAAGGCCAGTTTTAAACTGACCTTAATTTATTGAAAACTGGCTCAAACGCCTGTTAATGTATTTTTAAATTTAATCCTGTGTTTCCATCTTATTGATCGCCATTTCATATTCTTCCATAGCTTCCCTAACGGCATCGATATTATCTGATGCCTTTTGATGAGCATCTTCCATTACCTTCTCCAGATTTTTATCCGGATGCTGGAATAAATCGGTGATCACATGGTTAATTTTATCAATTAGACTACTTTGAGTGTTCTTGATATCCTCCAATCTGTTTAGTGTAGACCTCATGTGGTCAAGTTTTTCCTGATCCATAATTTATATGTTTAAGTTATTCTAATTTACTTTTACATAATGTGGCTCCAACAACCTGTAACAGGTTCTAGAACAGCGTTGTAAAGCTTTAAGATACTACTTCTTCCTGATATGGCGGGTAATCTAAGTATCCTTTTTCTCCTGGGGTGTAAAAGGTGTCCTTATCATATTCTGCCAGGGGCCAATTATTTTTAAAGCGTTCTGGCAGGTCTGGATTAGAAATAAATAACTTTCCAAAAGATACAAGGTCTGCATTACCGGCTTCTATAACATTATTTCCAGATTCACGATTAAAACCCCCATTGATCATTAGAGTTCCTTTATAAATTTTGCGGTAATGCTTGGCTATCTGGGTTTCCAGGTATGGGACATCGCTCACATCTGTAAATGGTTCAGAAAGGTGAACGTACGCGAGGTCGTATGCATTTAACTTTTCGATTATATAATCAAATGTTGGAATACTTTCTTCAGTGGCGGTGATGCCAAATATTTTGTGAAGGGAAGGGTTGAACCGGCAGCCAATTTGATTTTCGGGCCAGACTTCAGTTACAGCCTCAAGAACATCAAAGAAGAACCGGGCTCGGTTTGGTATATTGCCTCCATATTCATCTGTTCTCTGGTTGGCATTTTTATTGAAAAACTGATGGAAAAGGTAGCCGTTAGATGAATGTATCTCTACACCATCAAAACCTGCATCTTTTGCCATTTGAGCTGCACGTTTAAATTCCTGAATAGTTTCCTGAATCTCCTGAATACTCATTTCCTTTGGTTCAGTAGTTTTTTCGAATCCTTCTGGAGTATAAACGTCTGCCTCCGGATTTACGGGGCTAGGTGCCAGAGGCTTTTCTCCATCATGAAATTTGGGATGAGAGATCCTGCCTACGTGCCAAAGCTGCATAAAAATTTTACCATCCTTTTCATGTACGGCATCGGTCACTTCTTTCCAGCCGGCTACCTGCTCAGCAGTATGAACCCCTGGGGTATTTACATAACCTACTGCCCTTTTGGATACTTGTGAACCTTCGCTGATGATTAATCCGGCACTAGCCCTCTGCTTATAGTATTCTACATGCATCTCTGTAGGTGCTTTTTCAGGATTATTTGCCCGGCTTCTGGTCATCGGTGCCATGACCACCCGGTTCTTTAGTGTTAGATTTCCTAATTTATAGGGCTGTAATAATGCCTGTTCCTCCATATTCATTTCTATTTTTTTTAAAATTACCGGTAACAAACCTTCTTCGCTGTTAATTAAATTATAAATGATCTTATGATTTAACCGCTTAGCTATTATTGATGCAAGCGGGGCTGTTTCATATTAATTAAGTAATTTCGCAATTAGAAAATAATTGCAATCTTCTGGCAATATTCAAACTTCTGCCGGGATTATCTTTCAAACCGATACATGCAAAAAGAAAAAAATGTAGCAATTGTAGGATCAGGACTTGTAGGATCCTTACTGGCTATTTTCCTGAAAAAACAGGGGCATAAAGTAACTGTTTTCGATCGCAGGCCAGATGTGCGGAAAGTTCAGTTCTCAGGCCGTTCTATTAATCTTGCCATGTCTAATCGTGGATGGAAAGCTTTACGTGAGGCAGGTATAGAAGGGGAGATTAGAAAACTGGCCCTGCCATTGGATAAAAGAGCCATGCATGTGGAAGGACAGGAAGTTTATTTTCAAAAGTACGGGGAAGAAGGGGAAGCAATCTACTCTATTTCCAGAGGGGTCCTGAATAGAAAAATGATAGACCTTGCTGAGACTTCCGGAGCCGAATTCAGGTTTGAAGAAAAGATCTGGGATGTAGATATGAAGGAAGCCAGACTTTATACGGGAGAATCTGAAAAAAGCATATGGAAGGAATATCAGTTCGATCTTATTTTTGGTGCAGATGGTGCCTTCTCAAGGGTACGGCATAAAATGCAGCGCCAGAGTAGGTTTAACTATTCCCAGCATTTTATAGATGTGGGGTACAAGGAGCTTACAATCCTTGCCAACGAGGATGGATCTCATAAACTTGACAATTCGTCTTTTCATATCTGGCCCAGAGGGAATTTTATGCTTATTGCCATGCCTAACCTTAACGGTACCTTTACCTGTACGTTATTTATGCCTTTTGAAGGAGAAATATCGTTTGAAAGTATAAAGACCGAAAAACAGGCTGATGCATTTTTTGAAACCTATTTTCCTGATATAAAGGACGAGATTTCAAATTTAAAGAAAGATTTCTTTAGGAACCCAACAAGTGCCATGGTCACTATGAAATGTTTTCCGTGGTCTTATTATGATAAGATTACTTTAGTAGGTGATTCTGCCCATGCAATTGTGCCATTTTATGG
>JAHELO010000321.1 GCA_024644145.1 Christiangramia sp. | reverse complement strand
TAGTTGGAAAGTGGCATCTACACGGCAGGCCTCAGGGATTCGATTACTGGAATATTTTAAATGACCAGGGTAATTATTATAATCCAGAATTTATTCATCAAAACGACACCACGATCGTTACTGGGTATGCTACCGATATAATTACAGATATGGGTATTAACTGGATGGAAACCAAAAGAAATAAGGATGAGCCTTTCTTTCTTATGGTTCATCATAAAGCCCCTCACCGTAACTGGATGCCTCCTTTAAGACATATAAATACATATGATTCTATCACCTTCCCTTTACCTGATTCCTATTTTTCGAAACATGAAGGCCAGATTGCGGCGCAGCAGCAATTACAGACCATATATGAAGACATGTATGAAGGTCATGACCTGAAAATGACTGTTTCCAAGGGAAGTGATTCATTAAGACATAATCCATGGACCTCTGACTTTGACCGGATGACCACGGAACAAAGACAGACCTGGAATGATGCCTACAGATCGAAAAACGACGCCTTCCACGAAGCGAATCTTAAAGGAAGAGACCTGGCAGAATGGAAGGGCCAGAGATATTTAAGAGATTATATGGGAACCGTGGCAGCTGTAGATGAAGGCGTTGGTAAAATATTAGATTATCTGGAAGAACAGGGTTTAACTGAAAATACTATAATAGTATATACGACAGATCAGGGCTTCTACCTGGGAGAGAAAGGCTTCTTTGACAAGCGATTTATGTATGAAGAATCTCTGGCCATGCCCCTGATGATCCAGTATCCACCGGCTATTAAAAAAGGTACTACCATAGATGCTCTGACACAGAACCTTGATTTTGCACCTACATTTCTTGACTTCGCCGGGGCTGAGATTCCGGAATCTATGCAGGGTAAATCACTAAAACCTTTACTAACATCTGAACCCCAAAATAATCGAGATTTTAGAGATGCAGTATATTATCACTATTATGATTTCCCGGCTTTTCATATGGTAAAGCGTCATTACGGGATTCGAACAGAAAGATATAAACTGATACATTTCTATGATGACATCGACGTTTGGGAATTGTATGATCTTCAAAAAGATCCACGCGAGCAGAATAATCTTTATGGTAATCCTGAATATGCCGGGCTTCAGGAGAGACTTCATTCTGAACTAAAAGAACTTCAGAAGAAATATGATGTAACCGAGGAGGAGTTCAAAACCACTCCTCAGGATAAAGTGGAGAAGGCTTATCGTAATTTCGCAAGACTGGCCGGTGAAGATCCTGATACTTACCCGGATAAGAAATCGACAGAGGTGAATTAAGGTAATTTAAATAGCAAAAAAGCTAAAGCTTTTTATCCATACCTAAATAATAAATTGGAATTTTTCCTAAATTTGGAAAAATTCCAATTTCATGAATTACGATAGAATTAAGGAAAAGTTAAGCATCCTGGCAGATGCTGCGAAGTATGATGTCTCCTGCTCAAGCAGCGGCAGTAAACGTACTAATTCTAAAAAAGGCCTGGGTGATTCCTCTGGAATGGGAATTTGTCACTCCTATACTCAGGATGGCCGTTGTGTTTCTCTTTTAAAAATCCTACTTACCAATCATTGTATTTTTGATTGCGCCTACTGCGTTACAAGAAAAAGCAATGATATAAAGCGGGCTGCTTTCAAAGTTCAGGAAGTAGTAGATCTTACCATCAGTTTTTACAGGCGTAACTATATAGAAGGCCTGTTTCTTAGTTCCGGTATTTTTAAAAGTCCAGATCATACGATGGAGCGTTTAATAAGGGTCGCGAAAAAATTACGTGAAGAAGAGAATTTCAACGGATATATTCATCTTAAAAGCATCCCCGGAGCGAGTGATGAGCTTATGCGTGAAGCCGGATTATATGCAGACAGACTTAGCGTAAACATTGAGATTCCCACTAAATCTGGTCTAAAATTACTGGCTCCAGATAAAAAACATGAAGATTTCATGAAGCCTATGGAGAAGGTAAAAAATGAGATCATTCAATATAAATCTGAATCTAAATTAATAAAGAGCACACCCCGCTATGCACCTGCCGGACAGAGCACCCAGATGATCGTGGGCGCCACAGGAGAGAGTGACCGGGATATCATGTACTCTTCAGCTTTTTTCTATAAAAAGTATAATATGAAGAGGGTTTATTATTCTGGATATGTACCTATAAGTCATGATCCCAGATTACCTGCTATAGGGTCCCAGGTTCCAATGCTCAGGGAAAACAGATTATATCAAACAGACTGGTTAATGCGCTTTTATGGTTTTGACGTGAGAGAATTGCTGAATGCAGATTTTCAGCATCTGGATATGGAAATAGATCCCAAATTAAGCTGGGCCTTACGCAACCGCCATCTGTTTCCACTGGATATTAATAAAGCAGAAAAACAGTGGATTTTAAGAGTACCGGGGATAGGCTTAAAATCTGCAGGAAAGATCATCCAGGCACGCAAATACAGAAAGTTGAACTGGGAACACCTTCAAAAGATAGGCATCGCTATGAACCGTGCGAAGTATTTTATTACCTGCGATTCCCGCGAAAAGGAATTAAGAGACCTCTCCAGCGATCGATTAAAGCAATTAATCATAAAAAATTCTTCGGGGAAATTCAGGAAAGACCTGAGCCCACAATTAAGTTTGTTCTAATCACCATGCAAGAGGCTGCGCTTACATATGACGGAAGCTTTAAGGGATTTCTCACCTGCATCTTTACGGGATATGAGCAAAAACTGGACATTGTAGAAATAGTACCTGCGGGTGAAGATCAGCAACGACTATTCTGTGATACACAGAATATCATTTCAGATGAATTAAAGGCTTTACGGGTTTTAAAAGGATTAAAGAACAAAGTCTCTGCCAATACCATGACCAGGTTAAAATGGGCATTCCTTAGTGAGGCGCCGGGTGTGGAGATGCAATTGTATGATATGATCAAATACATCTTCAGCCATAGAGAAAAAGTAGATCTTGATTATTCTCATCCCTCAGTATTAT
>JAHELO010000320.1 GCA_024644145.1 Christiangramia sp. | reverse complement strand
CTGTAATTAAACTGGGATAATGTTGAATCTATTTCCTCTTCCGTTTTGTTATCTGAACAGGCGACATAGGTCAACATGGCCAGCATGAGTGGAAGAATAAGTAAAAACTTGAATTTTGATCGCTGTGATGATTTGCTTTTTTGTAACATAAATATTCGTTTTTTGATTAATGAATGATTAAAAAATTGATTGATAAATGATATGTTTTGAGTATTAAATGCGGTGTTTAATAATTGCTGATAATAGGTCTTTCTCTCTGTGGTTCTAACTACCTCTTCGTCAGCAATGAATTCATGTAATCCGGCAATTTTAGATTGGTAGATGTAAATAAGCGGATTGAACCAAAAAGTTACTTTTAAGACTTCGAAAAATACCAGATCGTAACTGTGTTTATGTTTTACATGGACAAGTTCATGAGACAAAATGTGATTCTTTTCTACTGCAGTTAATTGGTCTCCCAGGAAGATCGTATTGAAAAAAGTATAAGCCGCCTTGGAGTCCGGAATTTCTATAAGCTTGTATCCTTTGTGTAATGTTGATTTACGATCACCCATATATTTTCTTAGACCTTGATATTTTTTCAAGAGCAGGAGGGTGGAAACTATAAAACCTGCTAAGTAAGTAACCAGCCACCAATTTATTACCATGCCTTTCTCGCCTTTAATTACTACAGCTGGAAGATGATAAGTGTAAAGGTCATAAGTTGGTGATAAAGGTTCGGGTAGTATGATCCTTGCATCTGTTGGAACTGCTTCGGCTATAAATTCCACCTGCAGCCATGGAATTATTAGAGCTAACACCGGAGTAAGCAGTAGGTAAATTCGGTTATAATTAAAGAAAGTTTCCTTTTTTAGGAATAGTTCGTATCCTAACAGGAAAAACAATTGAAAGAAGATGACCTGTAATATATAATGTAGCATCAGGAATCTTTTTTATCAATTTCTTTCAGGATCGCTTCGAGATCTTTGGTGCTCATTTCGTTCTTCTTCATGAAAAAGGAAACCATGCTTTTGAAAGATCCATTAAAATAGTTGTTCATCAACTGGGTAATGCTCTGGTTACTATAGGTCTCTTTATCCAGAGTAGGGAAGTAATTATAACCTTTCCCTTTTTTCTTATGATCTACAAAACCTTTGCTTTCGAGTATCCTTACAATGGTTGAAACTGTATTATAAGCCGGCTTTGGCTCGGGCATTTTCTCTATTATTCCTGCAACATTTGTCTCTTCCATTTCCCAGAGAATCTGCATGATCTCTTCTTCTGCTTTGGTAAGTTGTTTCATAACCAGGGTTTTAAATCAGAGCTAATATAACTAATTATTTAGTTTAAACTAATTTTTTAGTTAAAAATGTTTTTGAAGTTGATTATATTCGTTCTGAAAAAAATAACAGATGGAAATTATTTTATTGTTGATTGCGGGTTTGTTCATGGTTTTGGGCTTGTTGGGTAGTTTTCTTCCTGTATTGCCGGGTGTTCCTTTAAGCTGGATAGGTTTGCTAATCTTTTATTTAATCCCTGGTGTAGGGATCAATTATTTATTCCTGGGTATTACCCTTGGAGTGGCTATACTTATATATGTACTGAATTTGGTCATTCCCGCGATGGGAACCAAAAAATTTGGAGGGAGTAGAAAAGGAATGATCGGCGCAACGGTAGGATTGATCATAGGGATCTTTGCCCCTATACCTTTTGCAATTCTGATTTTTCCCTTTATCGGGGCCTTTATTGGCGAGATTATAAATAAGAGTAATTCCAGAACCGCAGGGAAAGCTGCTTTTGGATCTTTCGTAGGATTACTGGCTTCGAGTTTTATGGAATTCGTGGTGAGCTTCGCCTTTCTGGTCCTGTTTCTGTATCAGTTCTGGAGTTATAAAGAGTTGTTCTTCTAAAAACTTCACGTTTTCAGAAACCTTTAATTAGCCTTACTTTTGCCGAAAATATTTAAGGAATGCGGGATTTTATCGTAGTAGGGGCCGCCCAGGCCGGACTGGCCATGGCTTATTATTTACGGAAACAGGGAAAGGATTTTCTGGTGGTAGATAAGGAGTCTGAGATTGGAGCCTCCTGGCTGAACAGGTGGGATTCCCTTACCTTGTTTACTCCTTCAGAATTCAATAATATGCCCGGTATGAAATTTCCGGCTAAGAAAGGGCATTATCCATCAAAAACTGAAGTTGCCGGGTATTTTAAAACCTACGCTGAAAAATTCAGCATCCCGGTACAGTTAAACACTTTCGTTGAAAATATTTCTCATCACGATGATCATTTCATTCTGAAAAGTAATGAGGGGGAATTAAAAACCCGGAATGTTGTAATTGCCACCGGACCTTTCCATATTCCTTATACACCCCCTTTCTCGAAAAAGATCGATAATGAGATCTATCAGATCCATAGTAATTACTATAAAAATCCTGGTCAGCTAAAGAATGGTAAAACCATGGTGGTTGGCGCCGGAGACAGTGGGTTCCAGATTCTGGATGAGGTGTCTCAGGAAGGTAGAGAGGTTTACTTTTCTGGTACTACAGATGTGAAAGTACTCCCTCAGGAAATTTTAGGAAAAACCTTATGGTGGTGGTTTACCAAATCTGGGTTTTTAAGTTTTAGCAGAGATTCCTGGCTGGGTAGAAAAATATCTAACTCGCGGCAGCCGGTTATTGGAACAGATGTACCTGGCATATTAAAAAGGAATAACGTTGAAGCCGTGGGGAAAACCAAGAATGCTGAAGGACAGCTGGTGGTCACTGAGAAAAAGAAGATCAGGGATTTAAAAAATATTATCTGGGCCACGGGATATCGTCCAAATTTTAGCTGGATTGAAGGTCTGGAGCTGGCAAAAAATGGATATCCCAAACACTACCGGGGCGTTAGCAACATAGATGGTCTTTATTTCATAGGTCTGCCTTGGCTGCATACCCGTGGATCTGCCACACTGGGAGGTATAAAGAAGGATGCCAAATACCTTTCTAAATATATCAGGAAAAAAGAAGCTG
>JAHELO010000319.1 GCA_024644145.1 Christiangramia sp. | reverse complement strand
TTCACCAAACGGAAGTATGGTGAAGGGAGAAGGATATTTCTTATGTCGCCATTACACCATCATTATCAAAAGAAGGGTAAACATGAAAGTAAGATTGTAGTGAGGTTCTGGATTATAGGGATTTTCCTGGCGATCCTTACCATAATTACATTGAAGGTTCGATAAACAGGAAGCTGTGAGAAAGAAATTAGTAATACTGGGAGGAGGGGAAAGTGGAGTAGGTACTGCGGTCCTGGCGAAGAAGAAAGGCTATGAGGTATTTCTTTCAGATAAAGGAAAGATAAAAGATAAGTTCAAAGAAGTTCTTAAACATATTGAGATCGAGTGGGAAGACGAAAAGCATACCGAGTCAAGAATTTTTCAAGCTGATGTGGTGATGAAAAGTCCTGGGATTCCAGATACTGCTCCCCTGATTAAGCAGCTGAACGATAAAGGGATTTCGGTTGTTTCTGAAATTGAATTCGCATCCTGGTTCTCTGAAGTTCCGGTGATTGGAATTACAGGGAGTAACGGTAAAACCACGGTAACCAACCTTGTTCAACACGTTTTAAAGCAAGGTGGGATAGATTCTGGAATGGGAGGAAATGTGGGTAACAGCTATGCTAAAATGGTAGCCGAAGAATCTCACAACTGGTTTGTGTTGGAATTAAGCAGTTTTCAACTGGATGGGATAAGGGATTTCAGGCCCCATATTGCGATTTTAACTAATATCTCACCAGATCACCTGGATAGATATGACTATAAACTGGAGAATTATATAGCCTCAAAATTCAGGATCGTAGAAAATCAAACGGAGGAAGATTATTTCATCTACGATGCCGACGATAAGAATATTACAGACTGGCTGGAAAAGCACCCTGTGCGATCTCAAAAATTGCCATTTTCATTAGAGAATAAAATTGAAAATGGCGCTTATATAGAAAATGAAAATATTGTTGTAACAATTAATAACACAAAGTTTACTATGCCAACATCAGAACTTGCCCTTCAAGGCAAACATAATGCTAAAAATGCCATGGCAGCTTCCATGGTTTCACAATTGCTCCGTATTAGAAAGCAAACGATTAGAGAGAGCATGTCTAATTTCCAGGGAGTGGAACACCGCCTTGAAAAAGTCCTGAAGATCAATAATGTATTATATATCAACGACTCTAAAGCTACCAATGTTAATGCTACTTATTACGCACTGGAAAGCATGGAGTCTGAAACCGTATGGATCATTGGAGGTGTAGATAAAGGGAATGTGTATGATGATCTTTTGCCGCTGGTAAATGAAAAGGTAAAAGCTATCATATGTCTGGGCGTAGATAACCAGAAAATAAAAGCTTCCTTTGGTAATATAGTAGAGACGATGGTAGAAACTACCTCGATGAATGAGGCAGTGCAGATGGCATACAGGCTTGCCGAAAAAGGAGATAACGTACTACTGTCTCCAGCTTGTGCCAGTTTTGACCTTTTTGAAAATTACGAAGACAGAGGAAGACAATTTAAAGAAGCGGTTAGGAATTTATAAAACTAACGGTATGTCAAGCTGAAATCATTTCAGGATGACGTGAAAATAGAAAAGAATAAATGAGCAACGTATTTGCAAATCTTAAAGGAGACAAGGTGATCTGGGCGGTAGCCGGCTTGTTGGCAATATTTTCATTTTTGCCGGTATATAGCGCCAGTAGTAACCTTGCATATCTTCATGGAGACGGGAGTACTTCCGGTTATCTTGTGATGCATTTTTTCCATTTGCTTTTAGGCTTTTGCGTGTTGTTCGCAGTGCATAAAATACCGTATCATTATTTCCGAGGAATTTCAATTCTTCTCTTGCCTGTTATAATAGTTTTGCTATTATTCACAATTGCGCAGGGGACTACCATAGAAGGTGCATATGCAAGTAGGTGGATCCAGATTCCTATTTTAAATATGTCTTTTCAATCTTCTACACTGGCGGCTGTGGTACTCATGGTATATGTAGCCAGATACCTTTCTAAGATCACGGAAAAAACAGTAACATTTAAGGAGACAATTCTCCCTCTTTGGTTGCCTGTGTTCGTGGTTTTAGTGTTAATTTTGCCGGCCAATTTCTCTACAACAGCGATCATTTTTTGTATGACGCTAGTGTTGATGTTCTTAGGAGGATATCCCATAAAATATCTTGGAGCCATTGTAGGTGTAGGTATAGTAATGCTCAGCATTTTTATTCTTACTGCTAAGGCTTTTCCTGGACTTTTACCGAACAGGGTAGATACCTGGACAAGCAGAATAGAAACTTTTTTTGATGATGAAGAAGGGACAGAGCAATACCAGGTTGAAAGAGCCAAGATTGCTATTGCCCAGGGAGGTGTAACGGGAACTGGAATAGGGAAGAGTGTTCAAAGAAATTTTTTACCACAATCATCTTCAGATTTTATCTATGCAATCATCGTTGAAGAAATGGGATTGATAGGTGGTTTTGGAGTGATGCTTGCTTATTTATTATTGCTCTTCAGGATAGTAATTGTAGCTACCAAAGCGAATACGGTTTTTGGAAAACTAGTGGTTATGGGGGTAGGTCTTCCGGTAGTATTTCAGGCCCTTATCAATATGGGGGTGGCAGTGGAATTATTTCCGGTGACAGGGCAAACCCTTCCGCTTGTAAGTAGTGGGGGAACATCTATCTGGATGACCTGCATAGCGCTCGGGATTATTCTTAGCGTGAGTTCAAAAAGGGAAGAGATAAAAGAGATTGAAAATAAAGAATTTGATGCAGAGGAGGAGAATCCTCTGGACATTTTAAGCGAGGCGATATGAAAGAGGGGTTACGCATAATATTATCTGGAGGAGGTACAGGAGGGCATATCTATCCTGCGATCGCTATTGCCGATGAGATTAAGAGAAGGCATCCTGATGCTAAAATTCTTTTTGTAGGAGCTAAAGACAGGATGGAAATGGAAAAAGTGCCACAGGCTGGCTACGAAATTGAAGGCTTGTGGATTAGCGGTGTAGATCGTTCTTTTAATC